>JBARNF010000470.1:0-3797 GCA_049802835.1 Bradyrhizobium sp. | reverse complement strand
CTGCGGCGGCATCAGAGGCTCGGCCGGACCGGCCAGAGACGGAGGCGCCGGCGCCCTCCGAGGTCGATGCGACGATCGCGCCGCAGCCCGCCGAGGCGGAGCGGGTGCCGGAGGATGTCGAGCGGGTGCAAGCTGTCGTGGCCGCGATCAAATCGCTCGTTCCGGATCGTCCGGCGACGAGTGGCGACGCAGCCGGCGCCGTGACGACACGAGAGACGGGCAGCTCCGAGCCGCAGCCTTCCGATGCCGATCGCGAGGCTGCCGACGATCCGGCTGACAACGGGACATCGGCGGGAGAGCCGCGCCTCACCTTGGCCCAGAAGATGCGCGCCTGGCTCGGCCGTGCCGCGTGAGGCGTTCGGCCGACCGGCGTGCCGCCTATGATGCTTCACGATCTGGCCGCACTGGCGGCCGCGCTCGCCATCGCCGTCAGCAACATCATCGCGCCGTCGGCGGTCCGCCAACTCGGTCCCGTCAGGTTCAACGCGATCCGACTCGGGGCGGCGCTGCTGGCGATGCTGGCTCTTGTCACGCTGCGAGGCCGCTGGAGCGCGCCGTCCAGTGATCAGATGCTGATGCTGGCAGTATCGAGCCTGCTCGGGGTCGTCGTCGCGGATTCCTGTTTCTATGCAGCGCTGGCCCGGCTGGGGCCGCGCCTGACCGCCGTCGTCTATGCCAGCTGGGCCGCATTCGCGGCCGTGCTCGGCTATCTCCTGCTCGGTGAGACGCTGTCGAGGATCAAGATGATCGGCGTGGGGTGTATCGTGAGTGGCGTGTGGGTCGCGATCGTCTTTAGACAGCCTGGCGCGGTTGCTCAGGAAACGCACGGCTCGGTCGGAGCCGGCCTGTTGTTCGGCCTGGCGGCCGCGTTGTTCGCGGCGGCCGCTGTCCTGCTGGCGCGTCCCGTGATGGCCGCGGGTCTGGATCCGGCATTGGCCACGTCCATTCGCGCCGCGATCGGATTGGCAGCCTTGCTCGCTCTGTCCGTCATGCCAGGCTTCCGCAGCTCGTTCGCGGTGAATCGATCGGTCGTCATGCGATCCGCGCTGAGCGGCGTGCTTGGGATGGGCGTCGGCATGACACTCGTTCTGTTTGCGCTGACGAGCCGGCCCGTCGGGATCGTTTCCAGCCTGTCGTCGACGACGCCCGTCATGATCCTGCCGCTGCTGTGGTGGAGCACCGGGCTCAGGCCCGCGCCAGCCGCCTGGCTGGGCGCCATCCTCGCCGTATCAGGCGTCGTGGCCATCACCAGCGGATTTTGAGTCTGCCGGCACAGGTGCCGGACCACGGATGCGCTTGCCGCACTCTCTCCTTGGTTGGCGGCGTTGCGTAACATCTCTCCATGCTTCCGCCCCACGCTGTCCGGATTTTCCTAGGAGAAGCATGGCGCCGCCCGCGAGGGGCGCACAGATTGGTCGGCGTGAGGCGGTCCGGGCATGGTCGAAATCGACGTCGCGGCTTTCGTGAGATCGTGCCCTCCGGTGGCTATCACCCGTCTGGCGATGCTGTGCGCGGCCTTCGCGCTCGCCGGCTGTGCGACCGCGCCGATGACGCAGAGCGGGTCGCTCGCCTCCTATCAGTCGCTGTCGCCGTCGAACGGTGTGCTCGCCAAGTCGCTGCTCAGCGTCGACAAGGATACGGTGCTCGCGGCGCAGACCGTGCGGATCATGCCGACGTCGTTTTCGGAAAGTGCGGCTGCCGGCCTGTCCGAGCCGCAGCGCAGGCTGGTCGCCAATGCCGTCGATCGCGCGCTGTGCCTCAATCTGAGCGAACGCTTCACCGTCGTGGCGCCCAATGAACGCGCCGACCTGACGACGCGCACCTTCGTCAGCCAGGCGACGGCGACCGATCCGGTCGCGGCCGGCGCCTCCAAGGTCGTGTCCGCCGTGCCCGGCGCGCTGGGCGTTCCGGTCCCGGTGCCGCGATTGCCGATCGGCCTGGGGAGTCTGACGATCGAGGCCGAGGCACTCGATCGCAAGGGACGCCAGCAGGCGGCGATGGTGTGGGCGCGCGGCGCCAACTCGTTCACCAATTCGCCGGTGTTGTCGCAGGCCGGCGATGCCTACGAGCTCGCCGGCTCGTTCAGCGCGGATTTCGGCCAGATGCTGATCTCCGGTGAGACGCCGTTCGGCAAGGCGCCGAAGCTGCCATCGCTCGAACGCATCCGCGCGGCGCTCGGCGGCAAGCCGAAGAACGCGGCGTGCGAAGCGTTCGGCAGGGATCCCGGACTCATCGGCATGGTCGCCAACCGGCTCGGCGCGCCGCCGGAATGGGTCGACAACGGCGCTGCTCCGCAGGAGACGCAGGCGGGCACGCAGATGGCGAAGCGGTAGGGGCGAGGCAACCTCGATTCACCTCTCCCCGCTTGCGGGGAGAGGTCGGATTGCATCGAAGATGCAATCCGGGTGAGGGGGTACAGGTCTAACCGCGGACACTTCCCGTGCCGCTGCCCCTGACCCCGACCCTCTCCCCGTAAAGAACGGGGAGAGGGAGCGCGCCGATGTTGCGGGGACGACTCGTCTCTCTTCTGGAGAGACCGCGCGCGCCTATAACTACTCCCGCGCCAGCGCGATGGCCGGATCGAGTCGCGAGGCGCTGCGTGCGGGCATGTAGCCGAAGCCGATGCCGATCGCCATCGACGTGATGGCGGCGCCGGCCATCGCGAGCGGCGAATAGATCAGCTGGAAGCCCATATCGAGGGCGTTGAAGACGGTGCCGAAGCCGACCGCCAGCCCAAGTCCGAGCGCTCCACCGAGCGTGCAGATCAGCACCGCCTCGATCAGGAACTGCATCAGGATGTCGCTGCGCCGTGCGCCGACCGCCATGCGCACGCCGATCTCGCCGACGCGCTCCGATACCGACACCAGCATGATGTTCATGACGCCGATGCCGCCGACCAAGAGCGAGATGACGGCGATGGCCGCCACCAGCAGGGTGAGCACCTGCGTCGTGCTCTCGACGGTCTTGCGGATGTCGTCGGTATTGAGCACGAAGAAATCCTTGGTGTTGTGCCGCTCGGTCAGCAGCGCGGTGGCGGCGCGCTCGGCCGCTGCCATCGGCGTCGCCTCGTCGACGCGGACGCTGATGCTGCGCAGCACCTGGTTGCCGAGGAAGCGGGCCTGCACGGTGGTATAGGGCAGATAGACGATCGGCGTGGAGCTGGAGCCGAACCCGGCCTGCTGCTGCTTGGTGACGCCGACGATGCGGCAGGGCACCTTGCCGATCAGGATCACGCTGCCGAGCGGGCTGACGTCGGAATCGGGAAACAGCGCCTTGCGCGCATTGTCGTCGATCACGGCATCCTGGGCGTAGGAGCGCACGGTATCGGCATCGAGATAGCTGCCTTCGGCGAGCTCGGTGTTCTTGACGCGGAAATACTGCTCGCCGACCCCTGAGATCTGGGCGCTGACCTCGATCGCGCCGAACCGCAGCGTGCTGGTGGTCGAGACCGTCGGCGAGATCGCATCGACATAAGGCTGCTGCGCCATGACCTTGGCATCCGCGAGCACCAGCGTCCTGATCTTGCTGGAACGGGTGTCGCCGAAATCCTTGCCGGGAAAGAATTCCAGCGTGTTGGTGCCGAGCCGGTTGATGTTCTCCAGCACCCGCGCCTGCGAGCCGCGGCCGAGCGCCAGCACCATGACGACGGAGGCGACGCCGATGATGATGCCGAGCATGGTGAGGAAGGCGCGCAGCCGGTGCGCATTCATGGCGAGCAGCGCCATCCGCGCTGCCTCGCGGAAGCGGTCGAGATGGCTGCGCCACCACGACGGCGTCGGCGCTGCGCCGCTGTCGGT
>JBARNF010000469.1:0-7332 GCA_049802835.1 Bradyrhizobium sp. | reverse complement strand
CCCCAAACGGAAGCGACCCGCTCGGTCTCGGCCGCCGCATGACGCTGACGACGCGGCTGGCCATCGCGATGATTCTGCTGGTCGCAATCGCCGTGTTCGCCGTCGGCTGGCTCGGCTACCGCAGCCTCGAGCAAGCACTGCTGCCGCGGGCACTCGACCGCATCGAGGCGCATTCGCGCCTGATGGCGAACGAACTCGAGAACTATGTCGGGAGCGCCCGCAACGATCTGGCCGGTTACCGCGCATCGCCCAATCTCGCGACGCTGATCCGCACGTTGAAAACCGGCGGGCTCGATCCGCGCGAGGGACTGCCGGCGCAGTCGTGGCGAGAGCGGGTCGCGATGCGCTATTTCGCCGAGCTCCAGGCCAAACAGACCTACGCGATGATTCGCCTGGTCGGAATCGAGAACAATAACCGCGAGCTGGTCCGCGTCGACCGGCTCGGGCCCGGCGACAGCGTCCGGATCGTCCCCGAGAACGAGTTGATCACCCGCGGCGAGCGCAACTACATCAAGGAAACGCTGCGCCTTGCGCCGGGCGAAATCCGCGTTTCGCCGGTCATCCTCGATGGCAACACCACGGACCCGAAGACGGGTGTCCCGATGCTGTGCGTCGGCACCCCCGTGTTCTCGCCGGACGGCAAGCCGTTCGGCCTCCTGATGGTCGATCTCGACATGCGGCCGGTGTTTGCGCATCTGCGCATCGCGGCGCGGCCGGGCGCGCAGCTCTATGTCGTGAACGCGCGAGGCGACTATCTCTTCCATCCCGAATCCGATCGCGAATTCGCCTCGAAGCGCGGCCGCTCCACGCGATGGCAGGACGACTTTCCGACGCTCGCCGGCGCCACCGGCTCCACGCGGGGGTTCGCGCGGATCCTGCATGACGAGCGAGAGCGTCCCGGCGGGGTCGCGTTCGCGCCGGTGCTGCTCGCCGGACAGGAATGGGTGGCGGTCATCGAGACGATCCCGAACACCGCATTCATGGCGCCCGCCCTCGCCATTCGCAAGACGGCGATCGAGGTCGGCCTGATCGCGATGCTGTGCGCTGCCGCACTCGCCTTCGTGGTGGCGCGCTCGCTGACCCGCCCGATCAATCAGCTGACCCAGGCGGTCGAGGGCGTCGGACGCGGCGAAGCGGTGAAGATTCCGCTCGAGGCGGTGGGCGAGACCGGCGTGCTGGCCCGCGCTTTCGCCCGCGTCATCGAGGAGGTGCGCGCCAAGACGGTCGAACTCGAGCGCGAGGTTCAGGAACACTATTTGACCGAGGCGGCGCGCGACCATTTCGCCGCCCGCGAGCGGCTCTACAGCGCCGCAGTGGAATCATCCAACGATGCGATCGTGACACTCTCGCTGGACGGCACCATCACGGGCTGGAATCCTGCCGCCGAGACGATGCTCGGCTACTCCGCCGAGGAAGCCGTCGGCCGTGACGCCAATTTCGTCGTGCCTCCCGACCGTCTCGCCGAAGCGCAGGATATTCTGGCGCGGGTGGCACGCGGTGAACAGATCCAGCACTTCGAGACCGTGCATATCCGCAAGGACGGCGACCCGATCCTGGTCTGGCTCAGCATCTCGCCGATCAAATCGCCGTCGGGCCAGATCATCGGTGCCTCCAAGATCGCGCGCGACATCACCGAGAGCCGCAAGACCGAACAGGCACTGCGGCAGCAGACGGAAGAGCGCCGGCGCATCTTTGAAACGTCGCAGGATCTGATCCTGATCACCGATCGCCACGGCATCGTCGTGCAGGCCTCACCGAGTGCGGAGGCGATTCTCGGCTATAGGCCGGCAGAAATGATCGGACGCAGCGGCGCCGATTTCATCCACCCGGCCGATCTGCCCAAGGCCCGCGACGAGCTGCGCGCCTCACGAAAGGGCTTGCGCGCGCGGAGTTCCGACGCACGCTACATCCACAAGGACGGCCGCGTCGTAACGCTGTCTTGGACCTCGAACTGGTCCGAGCCGGTGCAACGCCATTTCTTCATCGGGCGCGACATGACGGAGAGCCGGCTGGCGCAGGAAACGCTGCGCGAGAGCGAGCAGTTGGCCCGCAACATCGTGGAGACCGCGCTCGACGCCTTCGTCCAGATCGACGACAGGGGCAGCATCCTCAACTGGAATTCACAGGCCGAGAAGATCTTCGGCTGGTCGCGCGCCGAGATCATCGGCATGGACGTGCTCGACCTGATCACGGTCGACGGCGAGGGAGAAGAACTGCGCGCAGCGCTCGGACGCATCCTGCTGACCGGACAGGCCAGCACGCTGGGAACCGGCCGGCGCCGCGAGGTCATGGTGAGACGGCGCGACGGTCGCGAGTTCAGGGCCGAGCTGAGCGTGACCGCGCTGAAGACCCGCAACGGTTTCGTCCTCAACGGCTTCTTCCGCGACCTCACCGACAAGATCGCGACCGAGGAACGGATTCGTCAGTCCGAGAAGATGGAAGCGATCGGGCAGCTCACCGGCGGCATCGCCCACGATTTCAACAACATTCTCACCGTGATCACCGGTACGATCGAGATCCTCGCGGCCGCCGTTGCCAAGGAGCCGCAGCTCGCCGCCATTACCCGGATGATCGACGAGGCCGCAGCGCGCGGCGCCGACCTGACCCAGCACCTGCTCGCATTCGCACGCCGGCAGCCGCTGCAGCCGCGTGAGGTCGACGTCAACACGCTGATCATCGATACGGCCAAGCTGTTGCGGCCGACGCTCGGAGAGCAGATCGAGATCGAGTCGGTGTTCCAGGACGAAACATGCGTCGCCCATGTCGACCCCAACCAGCTCGCCACCGCCGTCATCAATCTTGCGCTCAACGCCCGCGACGCAATGCCGAACGGCGGCAAGCTCATTCTGGAGACGGGATGGTCCGACCTCGACGAGAACTATGCCAGCCTCTATGACGACGTCCGGCCCGGGCGCTACGCCATGATCGCCGTCAGCGACAGCGGCAGCGGCATTCCGGCTGCCATCATCGACAAGGTCTTCAATCCGTTCTTCACGTCGAAAGGCCCCGGCAAAGGGACGGGACTCGGGCTATCGATGGTGTACGGCTTCGTCAAGCAATCGGCCGGGCACATCAGGATCTACAGCGAGGAAGCGCACGGCACCACGATTCGCATGTACCTGCCGCCCGGCAGTGACGGCGCGATCGCTCCGACATCCGGAGCCGAGCCGGCGATCGAGGGCGGTCACGAGACGATCCTGGTGGTGGAGGACGACCGGCTGGTGCGCGGCTACGTGCTCGCCCAGCTCCATGCCCTGGGCTATGCGACGCTCGAGGCAGCGAATGCGACGGAAGCACTCGCGATCACCAATGCCGGCGAGCCGTTCGACCTGTTGTTTACTGACATCATCATGCCGGGGACGATGAACGGACGGCAGCTTGCGTCCGAAATCCAGCGGATCCGCGCAGGCCAGAGGGTGCTCTTCACCTCGGGTTACACCGAAAATGCGATCGTGCATCACGGCCGGCTCGACGAGGGAATCCTGTTGCTTGCCAAGCCGTACCGCAAATCCGAACTGGCCAGGATGCTCCGCAAGGCGCTCGCCCCGCCGGAGACGTAAGGCCTGCCGCGCGGCCAGAGCGCAGCGACGACGTTCTCAATTGGCCCGCGACGCCGTCATCACGATGCGGATCAGATCCGCGGCGTTCCGCGCGCCCAGCTTCTTCATGATGTTGGCGCGGTGATCCTCGATCGTGCGCGGGCTGATGCCGAGCGTCCGTCCGGCTTCCTTGTTCGACGCGCCCGCCGTGAACTGTTCCAGCACCTCGCGCTCGCGCCGCGTCAGGGGCTCGCGTCCCGGAAAATGCAGCGAGCCGATTTTCGGCGAGGCATTTTCCTTCTGGCGCCGCGCGAACGCGCCGATCGCCTCGCTCAGACGCGCCACGATTTCACTGCCCCGGAACGGCTTCTCGATGAAGTCGAGCGCACCGTTCTTGATGGCATTCACGGCCATCGGAATGTCGCCCTGGCCCGAGATCATGAAGATCGGCGCCGGATAGTCCTCGCCGTGCAGCTCCCTGAGAATGTCGAGTCCCGACTTTCCCGGGATGTGCACGTCGAGCAGAATGCAGGCCGGTGTCCTGCTTCGCGCCACCGCCAGGAGCGCGGCTCCGTCCGCGAAACAGATCACCTCATATCCCCCCGCCGACAAGACCATCGAGAGGGTGTCGCGGACGGCTGGATCATCATCGACGACAAAAATCTCACCGCGGGAAGCTGTTTGTTCGGCCATGGCGAATGCTCTTGCAAAGAGAGAAGAAACAATGAAACCGCGTCTTATGATACCATACTCGGCAGGTCGTTTGGGCACCCGTATTTGTACGGCTTATGATCTTAGCCCACAAGTAGTAGCGGCAGACCAATAGCCGCCATCACGAGAACACGATCTGGACACGATCTCAAGGTGGTCTTCGCATGCTGCATGCTGCCTTGCAGAACGCGTCGGCGCCAGGTCGATCACGATCGACATCAAGCTCTGATTGATGGGCAGCGCTGGCCATCGCGACGCATGAGCGCGGCGCTTTTGGCGGACCGATGGGCCTTTGATTCAAAGAATCTCTGCACGGCATCTGACACAAGGGCCAGGCCACCGGCCAACGCTGCCCTTGTTTTCATCACATTGAGGCGCGAGGAGAAAGTTGCACAAGATCGAGTCGCCTCGATCTGGCCGCGAGCCGATGCATCTATCTCAAGACCGATGCTTCGCAGCAACACTCTCGGCCGCTACGCCGCCCCAGGTGTGGACGACGGGCAACCCGAGTGCCGTCTTGCGGAGATTGGCCAGACAGATGCGCAGCGCTGCCAGATCGACTGGCTTCGGCAGGCTCTGCAAATCGATCCCGAGCGAGCGGGCATAGAGGCGGGCGCCGGTTCGCCGCGCCGCGTCCATGCCGCTGATCACGATGACTGAACCTGCGAATCGGCTGTCAGCGATGGCCTTGAGGACTTCGGTCCCATCTCCGTCGTCGAGCATCAGATCGAGCGTCACACAGTCGAAGCGCTTGGTGTGGAGCTCGCGGATCGCGTCGGCGCAGCTCGGCGCCACCGTGACCGCATGGCCGGCCTGCTTGGCGGCGAGCGAAATCAGCGTTCTTTGCGCCGCGTCGTCATCGACGACCAGGAGCTGCAGCGCATGCCGTTCGCCATCCCCCGTGGCCTCAGGCCGGCTGGCTGCGGGTTCCGAACTCATGACCGGCATTGGTCGTCCTCGGTGCATTGATTGACTCGTTCTCATAGACGGAGGCGCCCTGCGATGGTGTAAAGCGGACATCCGAAAATCCGGCACCCGCCTTAGGACTTGTGCAGCACCTCGGGAAAGTCCTCGATATGCCGCCTCTCCCATGAGAGCCTGGGGGAACGGGCCTGAGAGCAAGTACTCCGCCTGATTGCGATCGTAGCGCGGGGGAACTCAATCATCCGGTCCGCTGCACTAGTTGACGGTGGTTTCCTGGTTGGAAGACCCGCTTCCACGCTTCTTCTTGTTCTTGCCCTTGATGAACTGGATATCCATCTCCGAGCCGTTGACCCGGACGAGCTCGCAACGCCTGTAGGCGAGGCCCGTCGATGACAGCAGCAGGAAGAACTCCTTCAGGTTCAGTCCCTGGATGGATCCCTCGACCGTCAACACCGCGTCGTTGTCCGAAATGGCATTGAGCTGGCAATCGCGACGCCAGGTCCCGTCGATGCCCATGATGCAGACATCGTAGCCCCGGCTGAAGGTGACGCGCTCGGTACCCTTGTTCTCGTCAGACATCTTCGTGTCCTGCTCTATTGCGGGACGGCAACATCTAATGTCCTGCCGCCACGACCCTGGACGCGCCGGGTGCCGACGCCTTCGTCGTGGAAGCGGCCCCGCTCGGACGGTAGAGCCCACGCCGATCCGAAAGCGGCTTGAAGACGTCGGTCAGTCCGACCACCGTCTCCGCGGCGCCGAGCACCAGAAAGCCATCCGGCGCCATCAACTTGGCAAGCCGGCCAAAGATGTTGACCTTGGTTTCCTGATCGAAATAGATCAGCACGTTGCGGCAGAAGACCACATCGAAGGTGCCGAGCTGCGAGAAATCGTGCAGCAGGTTGAGCTGGCGATGCTGCACCATGCCGCGAATATCGGAGTTGATCTGCCAGAGCTCGCCGACCTGTTTGAAGTATTTCACCAGAAGCTGGATCGGCAGCCCGCGCTGCACTTCGAACTGGCTGTAAAGACCCGCCTTCGATTTCTCCAGGACTTCCTGGGACAGATCGGTGGCAATGATCTCGACGCGCCATCCGCTCAGCGCGGCCGCCATCTCCCTCAGGCACATCACCAGCGAATAGGGCTCCTGCCCGGTCGAACATGCGGCGCACCAGATGCGAATCGACTTGCGATTGGCCCGGGTCTTCAGGAGCTCCGGCATGATCACATCGCGAAAGTGGTCGAACGGCACCTTATCCCGAAAGAAGAACGTCTCGTTGGTCGTCATGGCCTCGACGACCTGGTTGATCAGGTTGGCTGCCCCGTCCTTCAGCTTCTGAACAAGGTCGCTGATGCTGGCGAGGCCCGCCTTGCGCGCGAGCGGAAGCAGGCGGCTCTCGATCAGATATTGCTTGTCGGCCGACAGGTCGAGACCTGACTTGTCCCGAAGCAGTTTGCGGAGAAATTCGTAATCTGGCTGGTTCACGGGAGGCCTCTTCTGGGCAGACGAAGGATCAGGCGGATTCGGCTGACAATGCCTGGATGAGACCAACTTCCTGGAATTTCGCGGCGACGATTTCCTTGTCGAACGGCTTCATGATGTACTCGTTCGCGCCGGCGTTCAGCGCGCGAGAAATATGGTCGATGTCGTTCTCCGTGGTGCAGAACACCACCTTCGGCGCATCGCCGCCCGGCAGTCGACGCAGCCGCCCGAGGAAGTCGTAGCCGTCCATGACGGGCATGTTCCAGTCGAGCAGAATAGCGTCGGGCAGGCTCTTGGTGCAGAGCGCGAGCGCCTGCTCGCCATCTTCCGCCTCGACGACCGAGAAACCCAGTTCCTCCAGGATGCGCCGCGCGATCTTGCGCACCACGCTGGAATCATCCACGACCAAACAGCTTGTCATCTTATGTCTCCCTTATGGGACGGTTCACGGCTAAGCGGCAATCGCTGCCTTCGGCAGGATATCGAGCACGCGATCGACATCGAGAACGACCATCAGCTGGCCATCGAGGCGGTGCACGCCGCCGGCGAATTTCGCCATCCGCGGGTCGAGGTTGACGGGGTTCTCTTCCCGGCTCTCCTCGGGCAGCCGCAGCACCTCGCCGATCTGGTCGATCAGCAGGCCATAGGATTCGCCGCGCAGGTCGACGCCGACCGCCA
>JBARNF010000468.1:0-1778 GCA_049802835.1 Bradyrhizobium sp. | reverse complement strand
CAATGGGGAGGGGAATTTTGGTGGGAAGATAGGCCCGGCAGGCGAACCTGGTCGCCACGGCCTCGCGCACGTCCATGAGGTCTCTCCGCGTGAGTCGGGAGAGTGTGGCGGGCCAAGGGAGCGGAGGGAAGGTGGGGGGAGGGGCTTTTGCGAGGCTTAGAGCTTCTTGGGAATTCCGGCCAGCCTCAAAATGCCATTCGCCGTATGACGGGATTTTATTTTGTAGTCGACGGGAAAGCGTTTGAGGGAAATGGGGCTTTCCCACATTTCATGATCGCCCCTGCCCTGTCGGACAAAATAGCAGCCATGCTCACGGAGAATGTCGCGGACGACTTTTCCGTAGTCGCTCATGCGGCGCTGGAGCGGACCCGCACCGTGCTTTCCGAAGAGGTGACAAGCTTGAACGGCACGTCCACGTCATCCCCACCGATTTCATCCTCGAGCAGGTCTTGGATGATGCCCGGGAGCTTGGCCGCGAGCTCTTCGACGGTCGCAGCCTCGGTGACCAAGGGGAGATCGTCGCTCTCCGCCACCCAAACGCCGGCCTCAGCGTCCCACGTCGCATTCACGACAATGAGCCGTTCCATCCTCGCCGTCCTAGCGTCGGTGTGAGTTTGTGCCATCGAACCAGAATGAGACTGGGTTGACAAGGATGCCAATGGGGTTGCCCCAAACGGACAGTAGATTCAACGCTTTATGGAAGCATTAAGGTTCATGTAACCGTCGATGCTGTCCAAAACAAGTCAAGCCGATGATTTTCAAGCAGAATGGCCTGCGCTGGGAGGCGCCGATCACCCTCCCCTACCTCTTCAAAATCCTCGCCACCTTCTCCAGCGTGCGGCCGCCGAAGTAGAACGCCAGCACCCAGCCGCCCCAAATGGCGATGTCGCCGCCGAGCGGGTCGGTCGAGCCGAGCGAAAGCACCTTGTCCCACACCACGCACTTGGCGACGTAGACGGCGAACGAGCCGGCGATCACGGTGCGCGGCAGCGCCGTCCACCAGCGCCCCTCCTCGGCGATGATCACCTGCGTCGCCAGCTCGCGCTCGCGCTGCTCGAGCGCGAGCTCGCGCCCGGCCAGGTCGGCGGCGACGCGCTCGGATGTGTTGCTCGCGTCGAGCTTCGCCTTGTAGCCGTCGACGAGGCTCTTGCCGATCGACGGCAGCCAGCTGGTGATGAAGGGCAGGATGAGGGACAGCATGTTATCTCTCCGTCGCCGGCGCGTCGCCGCCGGGGGCGATGTCCGCGGCGCTCCCGCCGATCGGGCCGGTGGTGAGGAGCCGCAGCCAGACGCCGACCGCGCTGATGAAAAAGCCGGCGATCACCGCATTGAGCGGCGTGAGATACGCCGCGAGGTCGATCGTCTTGAGCTGGTCGAGACTCGCGAGGATGACGGGAACGAGCGCGATGAACGCATTCCACAGGATGGTGCGCCATCCGGTGAGTTTTGCGCGCAGCTTCCGCCACATGCTCATCTCCCGGTAAGTGACTTGATCTTGGCTTCGAGCGCGCGCGCCCGCTCGCGCAGCGCCGCGATCTCCTGCTCGACGCCGTTGGCGAAGGTGCGAACCGCCGGCCAGGTATAGATCGCGAGGACGTAGCCGCCGGCGATGAGAAATCCGTACAGCAGCAAGCTCATGTTCGTCTCCATTCGGTTTGCTTTTCAGAGGAAGGTGATTACGCCGGCGCGTCCTGCCGGCGCCGCTGCCGCCAGCGCCAGAGCAGAAAGGCGGCGACGGCGGACGCGATCGTCACGATCACGATGGCGATGACGACGGC
>JBARNF010000467.1:0-17523 GCA_049802835.1 Bradyrhizobium sp. | reverse complement strand
GATCTGGACCATCCGGCTGTCGTTCACCAACTACCGCGCCAACCGGCCGAATGCGACGGTGCTCGATGTCGGGCTCGCCAACTACCAGTCGATCCTGACCGATCCGGACGTCTGGGCGGCGATGACGGTGACCGCGCGCTTCGTGTTCTGGTCCATCCTGATCCAGACCATCATCGGCTTCACCCTGGCCTGGCTGATCGACAAGAAATTCCGCAGCCATGGTCTGTGGACCACCTTGATCCTGCTGCCGATGATGCTATCGCCTGCGGTGGTCGGCAATTTCTGGACCTTCCTCTATCAGCCGCAGATCGGTCTGTTCAATTACGTCATCGCCGCCGTGACCGGCGCGCCGGCGTCGTCGTTCCAGATGCTGGCACAGGTGCCGCTCGCGCCCTGGGCCATCGTTATCGTCGACACCTGGATGTGGACGCCCTACGTCATGCTGATCTGCCTCGCAGGTTTGCGCTCGATTCCCGATTACATCTACGAGGCAGCCGAGGTCGACCGTGCCTCGCCGTGGCGGCAGTTCTGGTCGATCACCCTGCCGATGGCGCTGCCCTTCATCATGCTCGCGGTGCTGTTCCGCGGCATCGAGAACTTCAAGATGTTCGACATGGTCAACCTCCTGACCGGCGGCGGACCGGGCTCGACCACCGAGGTGGCCTCGATCACCCTGAAGCGCGAGGCGTTCGAGAAGTGGCGCACCGGCTATTCCTCTGCCTTCGCCATCATCCTGTTCGTCACCGTGTTCGGTCTCGCCAACATCTACGTCAAGGCGCTCAACCGGGTGAAAAGCCGATGACCGGTCTCGCAACCGCCCATTCCGTGGTCGATCCGTCGCCGCTGGTGAAGCGCATCGCCGCGACGGTCGTGATCGCCTATGCTGTCATCACCCTGGTGCCGCTGCTCTGGATCTTCATGACGGGATTCAAGTCGCCGTCGGATGCGATCGCCTATCCGCCCAAGCTCGTCGCCGAGCCGACCCTGGAGGGGTATTGCAATCTGTTCACGACGCGGACGCGGCAGACGCCGGAGTACATGGCCAAGCTGCCGCCGGCCGCCAGCCTGTGCGACCGCGTCTCGCGCGGCCGCAACATGGTGGTGGCGGGCCCGTCGAACTACATCCCGCGCTACGTGAACTCGCTGGTGATCGCGTTCGGCTCGACCGCGCTGTCGGTCGTGCTCGGCACGCTCGCGGCCTACGCGTTCTCGCGCTTCAAGGTGCCGCTGAAGGACGATCTGATGTTCTTCATCCTGTCGACGCGGATGATGCCGCCGATCGCGGTGGCGATCCCGATCTATCTGATGTATCGCGAGCTCGGCCTGTCCGACACCCGGCTCGGCATGATCCTGCTCTACACGTCCGTCAACATCTCGCTCGCGGTCTGGCTGCTCAAGGGCTTCATGGACGAGATCCCGCGCGAATACGAGGACGCGGCGATGGTCGACGGCTACACGCGGCTGCAGGCCTTCTTCAAGGTGGTGCTGCCGCAGGCCACCACGGGCATCGTCGCCACCGCGATCTTCTGCCTGATCTTTGCCTGGAACGAATATGCCTTCGCGGTGCTGCTGACGTCGGGCACGGCGCAGACCGCGCCGCCGTTCATTCCGATCATCATCGGCGAGGGCGGCCAGGACTGGCCGGCGGTCGCGGCGGGCACCACGCTGTTCCTGATCCCGATCGTCGTGTTCACCGTGCTGCTGCGGAAGCATCTGCTGCGCGGCATCACCTTCGGAGCGGTGCGCAAATGAGCGGATCTACTCAGAACGTGCCTGTCGACGTCGCCACCACGCGCTGGCCGCGGGCGCTGCGGCGCGGCCCGATGGAGACGCTTGCGACGATCCTGATTGCGGCCGGCGTGCTGATGCTGCTGCAGCCGTTTGCGCTGGTGCTCTACACGTATTCTTTCGTCACCACGCTCGCCGGCGTCGTGATGTTCACCATCGTTTCCAAGTTTCCGGACTGACGCCATGGCCGAGATCCGGATCGAAGACCTGTTCAAGCAGTTCGGCGGCTTCGCTGCCGTGCGCGGCACCAGCTTCACCATCGCCGACGGCGAGTTCTTCTGCCTGCTCGGTCCCTCCGGCTGCGGCAAGACCACGACCTTGCGCATGATCGCAGGTCTCGAGCTGCCGACGTCGGGGACGATCAGCTTGGGGGGCGAGGACGTCACCTTCCGCCGCGCCCGCGAGCGCGACATCGCCATGGTGTTCCAGCTGTTCGCGCTCTATCCGCACATGAACGTCCGCAGGAACATCGCCTTTCCGCTGGTCTCGATGGGGGTGCCGAAACCCGAGATCAAGCGGCGTGTCGAGGAGGCCGCCCGCATCCTGCGTATCGATCACCTGATCGATCGGCCGGTCAGCGGCCTGTCGAGCGGCGATCGCCAGCGCGTGGCCCTCGGCCGCGCCATCGTGCGCGAGCCGAAGGCGTTCCTGATGGACGAGCCGCTCGGCGCGCTCGATGCCGAATTCCGCCACGTCATGTGCGGCGAGCTGCGCGCGCTGCACGACCGCCTCAAGGCGACGACCGTCTTCGTCACCCATGATCAGCTCGAAGCGATGTCGATGGCCGACAAGATCGCGGTGATGAATCGCGGTGTGGTCGAGCAGCTCGGGACCCCGCAGGAGATCTATGATCGTCCCGCCACGATGTTTGTCGCCGATTTCATCGGCTCGCCGGCGATGAACTTCATCCGCTTCGAGAACAGGCTCGCAGCCGGAGCCAACAGTGTCCGCATTGACGGTGCGGAGATCGGCGTGCCCGAGCTGCGCGAGGATGCTGACACGAGCGAGCTGGTGCTCGGCGTGCGGCCGGAGCAGGTGACGCTGACCGCCGATGGCGGCCTGCGCGGCGAGGTATTCGGCGCCGAGTATCTCGGCACCACCCAGATCATCACCATCACGACCGCGCATGGGATGGTGAAGGCGCGCGCTCCCGCCACTCAGCGCGTGCAGCGGGCCGAGCCTGTCGGCATCACGTTTCGCGCCGACCGGCTGTCGCTGTTCGACGGCACCACGGGGCGTGCGATCCGTACGGCACTTTACGAGCAGCCGGTGAGGGGACGCCGCCATGGCTGAGACGCGCCTCAACGCCGTCAGCAAATCTTTCGGCACCAAGTCCGCGGTGTGCGATCTGTCCCTGACCATCCGCGACGGCGAGCTCGTCGTGCTGCTCGGGCCGACCGGCGCCGGCAAGACCACGACGTTGCGGCTGGTCGCTGGGCTGGAGACGCCCGATAGTGGCAGCGTGACGATCGGCGGCGTCGACCAGACCGCGGCGATGCCGGCGGCGCGCGACGTCACCTTCGTGTTCCAGCAATATTCGCTCTATCCGCATCTCTCTGTGTACGACAATCTGGCCTTCCCGCTGCGCTCGCCGGTGCGCAGGACGCCAGAAGCCGAGATCAAGCGGATCGTCAGCGACGTCGCGGCAATGCTGCGGATCGAGGACAAGCTCGGCAACCGCGCCACCCAGCTTTCGGGCGGCCAGATGCAGCGCGTCGCCATCGGCCGCGCGCTGGTGCGCAGGCCAGCGATCGCGCTGCTCGACGAGCCATTGTCCTCGCTCGACGCCAAGCTGCGCTCGGAGCTGCGTATCGAGCTCAAGCGCATCCAGCAGGATCTCGGTGCCACCATGCTGTACGTCACCCACGATCAGATCGAGGCGATGACCTTGGCCAACCGTATCGGCGTCATCGACCAGGGCCGGCTGGTGCAGGTCGGTAGTCCGCGCGAGGTCTATGAGGATCCTGCCAACACCTACGTCGCGACCCGGCTCGGCAGCCCCGGCATCAATCTGCTGCCGCGGGCGCTGTTCCCGGATCTTGCTGTTCCCGGTGACGTCACGACGATCGGCGCGCGCACCGAGCACATGGCGGTCCGCCGCGCCGGCAACGGCGCGGATGCGCGAGTGAAGTGGATCGAGCATCTCGGCGACCAGAATCATCTGCACATCACCTTGCAGGATCAGGCGATCGTCAGCCTGGTCGAGCCGGATACGGAATTGAAAGTCGGCGACGCCGTCGCTATCGAGTTCACCCGGCCGCTGCTGTTCGACCGGGAAGGCCAGCGGGTGAGATGAGGCATGGACCAGCAATTCAAGCGCAGACTGATCATGGCAATGGCTGACGCCATCATCGCCCATGCCGAGGAGTTGACGGCGCTGGATTCCGCAATCGGCGATGGCGACCATGGTCTCAACATGAAGCGCGGCTTCGAAGCCGTGCGCGCTGATGCTGACAACATCACGGCCAAGCCGCTGCCGGATGCGCTGAAGGCGATCGGCATGACGCTGGTGATGAAGGTCGGCGGCGCCTCCGGTCCGCTCTACGGCACGCTCGCAATGGGCCTCGGCAAGGCACTGCCGCTGGAGCCATCGGCTGCCGACGCTGCGGCCGCGTTCGGCCGCGCCATTGATGACGTGAAAGCGCGCGGCAAATCCGAGGCCGGTCAGAAGACCATGCTCGACGTGCTGATCCCGGTGCAGGTCGCTTTTGCCGCTGGTGGCGACGATCTCGCGACGCGGCTGCCCGCGATCGCGGCCGAGGCGGCGGATGCGACCGTGCCGATGAAGGCGATCCGCGGCCGCGCCTCTTTTCTCGGTGAGCGCTCGATCGGGCACATGGATCCCGGCGCGCGCTCGTCCAGCCTGCTGGTGCAGGCGATCTGCAGCGTATTCAATGAGGCCTGATCATGAGTGAGCAGAAGAATGTCGGCATCGTCATCGTGTCGCATTCCGCCAAGGTGGCTGAAGGCGCGGCCGACATGGTCAGGCAGATGGTCGGCGACAGTGTGCCGCTCGCCGCCGTCGGCGGTAATGCCGATGGCGGGCTCGGCACCGATGTCGGGGCCATCATGGGGGCGATCGACAAGGCCTGGTCGGAGTCCGGCGTCGCCATCCTGGTCGATCTCGGCGGCGCCGAGACCAACAGCGAGATGGCGATCGAGATGATGCCGGAGGCGCGGCGCGACCGCATCGTGATCTGTAATGCGCCGCTGGTCGAGGGCGCGGTCATGGCCGCGACGGAGGCCTCCGGCGGGTCGCCGCTCGATGCCGTGCGTGCGACCGCTGAAGAGCTGATGGGCGGATGAGTGGGAACGACTGCGGGAACGATAATGGCTGACGGTGGAGAGATCGGCATGCAGGAAGTGAGAGCGCATGCGCTGTTGACCAACGAGGTCGGCCTGCATGCTCGTCCGTCGGTCAAGCTCACCCAGCTCGCCAAGCGTTTTGCGTCGACCGTCGAAATCGCGATCGCGGCTGACGGGCCTTGGACTGACGCCAAGAGCCCGGTGAAGATCATGCGCGTCAAGGCGGCCAAGGGCGAGACGCTGTATATGCGGGCGAGCGGAACGGATGCGGAAGAGGCGGTGCGCGCCCTGGCCGATCTCGTCAACCGGAAGTTCGACGAGGAGTAGCTGGTGGAACGGCGCATCGGAGGTCGCGCAGCATCGGAGGGTCTGGCCATCGGCCCGGCGATGATCCTGCGCGCGCTGAAGGGGGAAAGCAGGTCGAAAGGCTCGATTGCAGAGGAGCACGCCGCGCTGGCGGCCGCCGTCGCGGGCGCACGCGTGGCCGTTGCTGAACTGGTCACGCGGCTGGACGGTGACGCGGCCGAGCTGATCGGCTTTCAGCTCGCGCTGCTCGAAGACGACGCGCTGACCGAAGCCGCCTACACGCAGATCGAAACGGGCGTCGCCGCTGATGTTGCCTGGCGCGCGGCCATGGCCGAGGAGATTGCAGGCTACGAGGCGGCCGACGACGAATATTTCCGCGCCCGCGCCAGCGATCTCGCCGACATCAGGGATCGCGTGCTGCGGCATCTGTTCGGCGTGCAGGAGAGCGGCGCGCTGCCGGAGGGCGCGATTGTCGTCGCGCGGGACCTCGCACCGTCGGCCTTTCTCAGCGTCGACTGGTCGAAGGGCGGCGGCATTGCGCTGGGCGAGGGCAGTCCGACCAGCCACGTCGCCATGCTGGCGCGCGGCCGTGGCGTGCCGATGGTGGTCGGTCTCGGTCACGACTGGGAAAGCCTCTCTGGCCCGCTACTCGTCGATGGTGAGGCTGGCGTCGTCGTGACCGATCCAAGCGCAGAGCGCGTTGCGGCCGCGCGGGCGCACGTTGCGACTCTCACGCGGCGCAGGGCCGATGCGTCCGCGCACCAGCTCGAGCCGGCAGTGACGCGCGACGGCACGGCGGTCTCCGTCCTGGTCAATATCTCCGGTCCTGCTGACATGACGGTGCTGCCGGCTGCCGCCTGCGATGGTGTGGGCCTGGCGCGCACCGAATTCCTTACCGCCAATCTGCTCCATGACGAGGACGCGCAGTTTCAGGCCTATGCCGGGCTGATGCACTGGGCCGACGGCCGGCCGGTCACGATCCGCACCCTCGATGCCGGCGGCGACAAGCCGATCCCGGGCTACACGATCGACGGCGAGAGCAATCCGTTTCTCGGGCTGCGCGGCATCCGCCTGTCGCTGCGCCATCCCGACATCTTCCGCGTCCAGCTGCGCGCACTCGCCCGCGCCGCCGTGCTGGGGCCGCTCAAGGTGATGCTGCCGATGGTGACGAATGCTGGCGAGCTCGACGCGGCGCGCGCCCACTTGCGCGATGTGCTCGCCGAGTTCGCCGGCAGCAACGTCGCGTTGGCCGAGCCGTCCCTCGGCATCATGGTCGAGGTGCCGGCCGCGGCAATGGCGGCGCAGGATTTTGCCGCCGACTTCTACTCGATCGGCACCAACGATCTCACCCAATATGCCACCGCCGCCTCGCGCGACGGCGCCGAGGTCGCCGACTACGCCGACGTGCTGCACCCGGGCATACTGGCGATGATCGCCCATGTGGTGCGCGCCGGCCGCGCGAGGAACGTCGAGGTCTCTGTCTGCGGCGACGCAGCCGGTGATGTCAGGGCCATTCCAGCGTTGCTCGCGGCCGGCGTGCGTGCGCTGTCGGTCTCGCCGGGCTTGTTGCCGCTGGTGAAGGCTGCCATCCGCGAGATCGATCTCGCAAGGCTTGCAGAGGGCGCATGAGCGAGCAGGATCCATTCGAGGTTGCGAGCCCGCTCGCCGAATACAAGGCGATCCTGCGCGCGGTCATCGACAGCCGTCCCTCGGGCACGCGGCAGCGGCTCGCCGAAGCCATCGGCAAGAACCGCAGCTTCATCTCGCAGATCATCAATCCGGCCTATGCGACGCCGATCCCACTGCAGCATCTCGATACCATCTTCCACATCTGCCATTTCTCGCCGCATGAGCAGCAGGCGTTCCTCACGGCCTATCGCGCCGCGCATCCCGGACGGCTCGATGAGGCCGAGACGCAGCGGCCGATGCGGCGTCTCGTCGTCGAGCTGCCCGATTTCGGCGATGCCGCGCTCAACGCCCATGCTGACCGCATCATCACCGGCGTCGCCCGCGGCATCACCGCGCTGATCTCGGCCAATGAAAACCAGGACGAATCCGAACCGGGAGGAAAGCCATGAAGAAGCTGATCAACGCCGTCGAGGACGTGCTGACCGAGAGCCTGCAGGGCTTTGTCGCCGTGCACGGCGATATCGTCGCGCTCGGCGAGGAGAGCAAGTTCGTCCGCCGCAAGAGCCTCAAGCAAGGCAAGGTCGCGCTGATCTCCGGCGGCGGCTCCGGTCATGAGCCGCTGCATGCGGGCTTCGTCGGCCAGGGCATGCTCGATGCCGCCTGTCCGGGCCAGGTGTTCACTTCGCCGACGCCCGACCAGATGCTCGCCGCCGCGCAGGCGGTGGACAGCGGCGCGGGCGCGCTGTTCATCGTCAAGAACTACGAAGGCGACGTGATGAACTTCGCGATGGCCGCAGAGATGATGGAAACGAAGGTCGCGACCGTCATCACCGATGACGATGTCGCGGTCGAGACCTCGACCTATTCGACCGGCCGCCGCGGTGTCGCCGGCACCTTGGTGGTGGAGAAGATGCTGGGCGCCGCGGCCGAGCAGGGCCGGGATCTCACCGCGCTCAAGGCGCTCGGCGGTGACGTCAACAAGCGCACCCGGTCGATGGGCGTGGCGCTGACATCCTGCACCGTGCCGGCCGCCGGCAAGCCGACCTTCGCGCTCGGCGAGGACGAGATGGAGATGGGCGTCGGCATCCATGGCGAGCCCGGCCGGCGCCGCGTCAAGCTGGCTTCGGCGGACGCGATCGCCGAGGAGATGATGGGCGCGATCCTGACCGATCTTGCAGCGAAGCCCGGCACGCCATGTCTGCTGCTGGTCAACGGGTTCGGCGCGACGCCATCGATGGAGCTGTATGTGATGGCCAATGCGGCGCGGCGCATCCTGGAAGGACGTGGGCTTGCCATTGCGCGCGGGCTGGTCGGCTCCTACGTCACCTCGCTCGACATGGCCGGCTGCTCGCTCACGGTCACCGCGCTCGACGACGCCACGCTGTCGCTGTGGGACGCGCCGGTGCACACGGCGGCGCTGCGCTGGGGCTGCTGAACCGACGCCAGCTCAGCGGATCTCGTTCGAGTAGTAGTGATGCGCGGTCGTCGCGCGGTGCTGGCTGAGGATCGCGAGCGCGCCGGTCTGGTCGTAGGCTTCCTCATCGATGACGAGCACGGCGCTCGGGGCGGGCAGGCCGAGCAGCTTGCGATCCTCCTTGGTGGCGACCTCGGCGGTGACCTTCTCGCGGACGGCGGCGATCCGGATGCCGTAGGTCTCGAGCAGGTGCCGGTAGATCAGGGCAGGGACGTTCTTCGTCTCGCGCGGAAATCCGGGTACGCGGCTCGCGACCAGCGAGATGCGGGAATGTAGCACCGGCGAACCGGCCACGCGCCGGATGCGATGGAGATGCAGCAGCGGATCGCCATTCGCGACGGCGAACAGCGCAGCCTCAGCCGGTTTGGCTGAACGCGTCGTCACCGACAGCACTTCGGCCTCGGAGTGCAGCAGGCTGCCGTCCTCGCCTAGAAGGCGGAAGTACTGAAAGAAGAACTGCAGACCATTCTGTGAGGCTCGCCCGGTCACGACCGTGCCGGTCTTGCGCCGGCGCATCAGCATGCCGCCGGCCGTGAGGTCGGCCAGCGCGCGGCGGATGGTGCCGACGGCGACGCCGTATTGATTGGCGAGCGCGACCTCGCCGGGCAGCACCGTGCCCGGCGGCATGTCGCCGATCAGGATGGCTTCCGCGATCTGCCGTTTGACATGCTCGTAGAGCGGTACCGGCAGGGCGCCCGGACCGGCGCCCATCCCATCTGCCGCTTTGCTGACCACGCCTGCCTTTTTCATGGAATTGACAAAGGCTCCGTTGTGAATTCTATTTCTATATAGAATATAGGATTGAGCTGACGGCAAATGAATTCTCTGGACATCTCGGCAGGTCGGGGCGGGGCCAGCCTGGCCGACGCCTTCACTGCGATCGAACGGCTGTCCGAGACCGCCGTCGACGACCTGCAGAAGATGGTGGCGGTCGACACCAGCTTTCCGCCCGGCGCGGGCTACGATTCGTTCGCCGATCTGATGGAGCAGTTCGTCGCCCCGTTGGCCCTGGCGTGCGAGCGCGTGATCGTCCCGGAGGAACTGTGGCGCGCGCCGGGTGCGCGGGGACAGCGCACCAACCTGATCGCGCGGCGCCGCACCGGCAGGCCAGTGCTCGGGCTCTATTTCCACGTCGATACCGTGCCTGCCGCGCCCGGCTGGACCAGTGATCCACTGCGGCTGAGCCGCGATGGTGATCGGCTGACCGGGCTTGGCGCAGCCGACATGAAGGGCTCGATCGCGGCGGCGCTGCTGGCGCTGCGCGCCGCGCAGGCGACCGGCTTGCCTCTCGCTTACGATCCGATGCTGCTGTTGTGCACGGACGAGGAGGCGGGGCTCTATCCCGGCGTGCGCTATCTCGCCGAGCAGGGCCGTCTCGAAGGGCACGTTCTGAATTTCAACGGCAGCGCCATGCCGCGCATCTGGGCCGGCTGCTTCGGCCTGTTCACGCTCACGGTGCGCGTGCATGGCAAGGCCGCTCACGCCGGCGAGCAGCGCAGCGCCGGCGCCAACGCCATCGAGGCGGCGCTGCCGATCCTCAATGCGCTCGCCGCCCTGAAGCCGATGATCGCGCAGCGCACGTCGGCCTTGCCGCCACCGCCGCAGGCGGCCGGGCCGCTCACCGCGAGCCTCGACATGTCAGCCATCCATGGCGGCCAATGCGGCGGACAGATTCCGTCTGATGTCGAGATCCTGCTGTGCCGCCGCTACGCGCCGGAGGAGGATTTCGTCGCCGCGCGCCGCGAGATCGAAACAGCGATCACGCAGGCGGCCGGCGCCCTCGAGGTCGACATCATCCTCACCGGCTATCTGGCGCCGACCTCCGATCCCGGTGGGCCGCATTGGCCGCGCTGGCAGACGGCGCTGTCGGCCGGCTTCGGCTATGCGCCCGAGGAATTCGCACGATGGGGCGCCTCCGGCTGCTCGGATTTCGGCTGGGTGCAGCAGGCGACCGGGATGCAGGAGGTGCTGCTCACCGGCCTCGGCAAGCCGGACAGCCGCATCCACGCGCCCGGCGAATCGACCACGCTCGCCGACATCGTCGCACTGGCGAAATCGGTGCTCGCGTATCTTTCAGCCGAGTTCCGTCCCGAACTCTGTCCCGAAGCCATGACGCTAGAGAAGGACCTCGCCTGATGCTGTCCGTCACCCGTCGCCATTTTCTCGCCGGCTCCGCGCTCGCGCTTGGCGCTCTGCCGCAGGTCTCTATTGCCGCCGAGGCGCCGAAGCGTGGCGGCACCTTGCGCATCTCCGTCGACCAGGGCGCGGCCGTCATTCATCCGCTGCTCGCGCGCGTGAACCCCGAATATCTCGTCACCGAGCTGCTCTATTCCAACCTGACCCGGCTGAAGCCGGACATGACGGTCGAGCCGGATCTCGCGCTGTCCTGGGCGCCATCGGCTGCCGGCCTGAGCGAGTGGATCTTCAAGTTGCGGCCCGATGTCGGCTTTCATGACGGCTCGCCGCTGACGGCGGAAGACGTCGTCGCAACGTTCAAGGCCATCCTCGATCCGAAGACGGCCTCTCCCGCGCGCACCAATGTCGGACCGATCAAGGACGTCACGGCCGTCGATGCCTCCACCGTGAAGTTCACGCTGTCGGTCGCCTTCGCCGACTTCCCGGTCGCGCTCGCCTACACCAATGCGCGGATCATCCCGGCAAAGGTGATCGCCGCCGATCTCGGCAGCCTTGCGACGAAGGCGAACGGCTCCGGCCCGTTCAAGCTCGTGTCCTACGAGCCCGATCGTAAGATCGTCGTCGAGCGCAATCCGGCCTACTACGATCCGGCGCGTCCCTTGCTCGATCGCGTCGAGATCCTCGTCTATCCGGATCGGACGGCGGAAGCATCGGCCCTGATCTCGGGCGATATCGACCTGATGCTTTCGACCACGCCCGGCGAATACGAGCGGCTCGGCAAGGCCATCGGCATCAAGGCGCTGCGGGTCCCCTCGGGGCAGTTCCTCAACGTCAACATGGGCTGTGACCAGAAGCCATTCAGCGACGTCCGCGTGCGCCAGGCGCTGGCGCTGACGATCGATCGCGAGGCCATGGCCGGCTTCGTCGCCGGCGGCTACGGCACGCCCGGCAACGACACGCCGTTGAGCCCGGCGTATCGCTTCTACAAGGACAGTGCGCTGAAGAAGCCTGACATCGCCAAGGCCAAACAGCTGCTCGCCGATGCCGGCTATCCCTCAGGCATCGATCTCACGATGGTGGCCTCCGACAAGCCTGACACGCGCACGCAGCTTGGCGTCGCGATCCGCGAGATGGCCGCGCCCGCGGGCTTCCGCATCAACGTCCAGACGATGCCCCACGCGACCTATCTCGACCAGGTCTGGAAGAAGGGCAATTTCTACGTCGGCTTCTACAACATGCAGCCCACCGCGGATGCGATCTTCAAGCTGCTCTATACCTCCGATGCCGCCTGGAACGAGACGCGCTGGAACAACCCTCGCTTCGACGAGATCGTCAATGCCGCCCGCAGCGAGACCGACGACGCCAACCGCGCTGCGCTCTATGCGCGGGCCCAGACCATGATGAACGAGGAGGTGCCGTCGGTGATCCCGGTGTTCTTCGACATCCTGGCGGCGCAGCGCGCCTACGTCGAAGGCTACAGTCTGCATCCGCGCGGGTCGGTGTTCCGGCTCGACCTCGCCTCGCTCGGCGCAGGCGCGCCCAAGCGCCCCTGACGCGGGGTCCGATCGGTGTCATTCGCCTGGCTGCTGCGGCGGCTGCTCCTGATGGTCTACACCGTCGTCATCGTCAGCGTGCTGGTGTTCGCCATCACGCAGGCGCTGCCGGCCGATGCGGCGCAGACCTTGCTCGGCGAGAATGCCTCTCCGGAGGCGCTGGCCGCCGTCCGCGCCCGGCTCGGGTTGAATGATCCGGTCTGGCTGCAATTCGCGCATTGGGCCGCGCGCGCGGCCACCGGCAATTTCGGCGTCTCCATGCGCACCGGCCTGCCGGTCGCGCCGGAGATGCTGACGGCGCTGTTGCGCTCGCTACTGCTTGCGGCAGGTGCGCTCGTGGTGACGCTTCTGATCGCGGTCCCGCTCGGCATCTTCGCCGCTCTGCGCCAGGGCAGGGCGGCAGATACGGCGACCAGCGTGGTCGCGTATCTCGGGGTCTCCTTGCCGGAATTCGTCACCGCAACCGTGCTGGCGCTGCTGCTCACCGACATCCTGCCATGGCTGCCCGCCACCGGCTACGTATCGCCGCTGGAGGATTCCGGGCTGGCGCTGCGCCACCTGGTGCTGCCGGTTCTGACAGTCTCGGTGATTCTCGTCGCGCATGTCATGCGCATGATGCGCTCGGAAACGCTGGACGTGCTGCAATCCGATTATGTCCGTGCGGCGCGATTGAAGGGCCTGCCGGAGCGGACGGTGCTGGTCCGGCACGTGATGCGCAACGCGCTGCTGCCGGTCATCACCATCGTCGCGCTCGACGTTGGCTATCTGCTCGGCGGCATCATCGTCATCGAGGAGATCTTCGCCATCCCCGGCATCGGCCGTGCGTTGATGATCGCCATCACCACCCGCGATCTGCCGTCGATCCAGGCCGGTGCGATGATCATGGCGGTGACCTACGCGATCACCAACACGCTCGCGGATGTCGTCTACGCCCTGCTGGACAGGCGGATCCGCTATGACTGAGCTGCTCGGCAGGATGATCCGCAAGCCGCAGGGCGCGATCAGCGTGGCGCTGCTCCTTGTGCTCGCCGTTGTCTGCATCTTCGGTCCGTGGCTGGCGCCGCAGGGTCCGGAGAAGATGGATTTTCTCGGACGCTTCCGCGCGCCGGGATGGCAGAACTGGCTCGGCGCCGACCAGTTCGGCCGCGATGTGCTGAGCCGGCTGTTGTCCGGCGCGCGGGCGACCGTTCCCATGGCGCTTGCGGCGACGCTCGCCGGCAGCGCGATGGGCGCGATCATTGGCGTCGCATCGGCATATCTCGGCGGCAAGGCCGACGAGTTCATCATGCGCACCAACGATGCGGTCATGGCCATTCCGGGCCTGCTCATGGCCTTGCTGCTCGTCAGCACGTTGGGCAACGGCGCGGGCAATGCGGTCGTCGCAATCGCGCTCGCATTCGCGCCGGGCATGGCGCGGGTGACGCGCTCGGTAGCGCTTGCGGTGCGCAACCAGGACTTCGTCAACGCTGCGGTCGCGCGCGGCGAGGGGGCGTCGCAGATCATCTTCCGCGAGATGCTTCCCAACGTGATGGGGCCGATCGTGATCGAAGCCACGATCCGGGTGTCGTTCGCGGTGATGCTGTTCGCGACCTTGAGCTTCCTCGGTCTCGGGGCACAGCCGCCCGCGTCGGAATGGGGGCTGATGGTGGCGGATGCGCGCCAATACATGCACCGGGCGCCGTGGATCCTGATCGCGCCGTCGGCTGCGATTGCGCTGTCCGCAATCGCCTTCAACCTCGTCGGGGACGCCCTGCGCGATGCGCTCAACCCACGGGATGACCGATGACGCCGGCGCTCACTATCACCAATTACGGGCTGGACTACGTGACATCGGCCGGCGCCGTCGAGGTGCTGCGTGACGTCTCGCTCGACATCGCTCCGGGCGAAGTGCTCGGACTGGTGGGTGAATCCGGTTCGGGCAAGAGCTCGCTGGCCTGGGCGCTGATGCGCCATTTGCCGGCCAATGCCCGCGAGGTGTCGGGATCGCTGAGGCTTGGCGATATCGACCTGAAGGCCCTGAGTCCAAAGCAGCTCACCGGGGTACACGGACGCCGCATCGGCATGGTGTTCCAGGACCCGTCGACGGCGCTGAATCCGACACTGACCATCGGCCGGCAGATCACCGAGGCGCTGATGCGTCATCGTGGCCTGAAGGCGCGGGACGCGAAGGATCTCGCGATCGAGCTGCTCGGCCATGTCGAGCTGCGCGATCCGGCAGCAGTGCTGCGACGCTATCCGCACGAAATCTCCGGTGGCGAGAAGCAGCGCGTGATCATCGCCACCGCCTTCGGTTGCCGGCCGGATGTCATCCTGTTCGATGAGCCGACGACGGCGCTCGACGTCATCACCGGCGCGCGCATCATCGCGCTGTTTGCGCGCCTGCGCGCGGAGACGGGCGTTGCCGCGCTCTACATCTCGCACGATCTTGCAATGATGACGCACGTCGCCGACCGCGTCGCGGTGATCCGGCATGGCCGCGTCGTCGAGCAGGCGCAGGCATCGGAGATCTTCCGCAGGCCGCGGCATGACTATACGAAATCGCTCATCGCGGCTGTCCCGCGTCCGGAGCGGCGGCTCGTGCACGACACGCCGGGCGAGGCCGCGCTGCTGGAAGCCCGCGGCATCGAGGTCCATTATGGCAGGGCCGGGCTGTTCCGCGCGGCGCCGCCGCCCGCGACGCAGGCGATCAACCTCGACATTCGTGCCGGCGAGATCTTGG
The DNA here is from genome assembly GCA_049802835.1 of Bradyrhizobium sp. GTDB lineage: Bacteria > Pseudomonadota > Alphaproteobacteria > Rhizobiales > Xanthobacteraceae > Bradyrhizobium. The sequence continues at coordinate 2,612 of JBARNF010000467.1, read as the reverse complement.
GCCTCGTCGGTGAATCCGGTTCGGGTAAATCGTCCATGGCGCGGGCTCTGACCGGACTTGCCCGGTTTTCCGGTGCCATCAGCTTCGGCGGCCGGACGCTGCGCGGGGCAGATGATATGAACACCGCCTATCGGCGCGACGTCCAGATCGTGTTCCAGCACCCGGATTCCTCGCTCAACCCGCGCCATCGCGTCGGCGAGATCCTGTCGCGCCCGCTGAAGCTCTACGGCGGTGACGCAGCGTCCGTGCCGCGGCTGCTCGAGCAGGTTCGGCTGCCTGCGTCCTATGCGACGCGCTGGCCGCACCAGCTCTCCGGCGGCGAGAAGCAGCGGGTCGCGATCGCCCGCGCCTTTGCGGCGCGCCCGCGGCTCGTGATCTGCGACGAGATCACCGCGCCGCTCGATGTCTCGGTGCAGGCCCAGATCATCGAGCTGCTGCTGGCGCTGCGTGCCGAGACCGGTGCGGCGTATCTGTTCATCACCCACGACCTCAACCTGATCAGGCAGATCGCGCATCGCATCGTGGTCATGCGCCATGGCCAATTGGTCGATAGCCGTCCCATCGACGCGTTCGGGGCGGATGACGTTCACCCCTACACAAGCGAATTGATGGCGGCGTCGCCTGCGCCCGTCGGCTGACCGCAAGGATTGCAACTCATGGATCGCAACGAACTGCTCGCTCGCATCGATGTCCCAGCGTCGCTCGCGCTGCTGTCGCGCATGGTGCAGCACAAGAGCTATTCGAAGACCGATGGCGAGAAGCAGCTCGCGACCTTCATGGCCGACCAGATGCGCGAGATCGGCCTGGATGCCTCGATTGTTTCCTTCGGCAACGAGGGCCGCGTCAACGCCGTCGGGCGTTGGAATGGCAGCGGGGGCGGCAAGAGCCTCTTGTTCAACGGCCATGTTGACACCAATCCGGTGACCGAAGGCTGGAGCGTCGATCCCTGGGCGGGAAAGGTCGACGACAGATTCATCTACGGCATCGGCGTATCGAACATGAAGGCCGGCGACGCGGCCTATTTCTGCGCGGTCAAGACCCTGGTCGAGGCGGGCGTGAAGCTGAGGGGCGATGTCATCCTGACCTATGTGGTCGGCGAGCTGCAGGGCGGGGTCGGGACCTATTCGCTGATCGAGCAGGGGCTGCGCGCGGATTATTTCATCAATTCCGAGCCGACTGACCTCAAGGCGATGACCATGCACGCGGCGGCGTTCATGTTCATCATCGAGCTCGTCGGCAACACGCGGCATCTGTCCAAGCGCGAGGAGGCGGTCGATGCCATCACCGCCGCCTGCGATCTCATTCCGCGCCTCAATGCGATGACATTCTCCGGTTCGCGTTCGCCGGCGCATGAGGCCATCAACCGCGTCCATGTCGGCGTCGTCCACGGCGCGCTCGGGCGCGAGTTGCACGAATGGCGGACGCCGCAGGTGGCCGACTTCGTGCGCATCAAGGGCTCCGGCCGCTATGCGCCCGGCCAGACCGAGCAAGGCGCGCTGGCGGACATGCGGCGCGAGCTCGATTCGCTCGAGGCGCGCTTCCCCGGCCTCACGGCCAATCTGATGTCGGAGGACCGCGCCGGGGTGCCGACCATGCCGCCGTTCGAGGTCGCGCCCGACAGTCCGATCGTGCGCGCGGTCAACGATGCCTATCGCGCCGTGCGCGGCGCGGCGCAGCCGACCGGGCCGGTCGCGCCGAGCTGTTTCTATGGCACCGATGCCGGCCATCTCTATGCCTCGGGCGGCATGGAAGGCATCGTCTGCGGGCCGGGCGGCCGGTACAACACGATGCCGGACGAGCGCGTCGACATTCCCGACTATCTCGACATGATCCGCATCTACATGTTGGCCATTCTCGACATCTGCGGCTGATCCCGCGTCAGGCTGCCGCCGCCTGCTGCTCGAACTGCTCGAACGCCGCGATTGCGTCCGCCGCATACATCAGCGACGGGCCGCCGCCCATGTAGATCGCCATGCCGAGCGTCTCCTCGACCTCCTGGCGCGTCGCGCCAAGGCGCACCAGTGCCTCGGTGTGAAATCCGATGCAGCCGTCGCAGCGGGCGGCGACGCCGAGCGCCAGCGCGATCAGCTCCTTGGTCTTCTTGTCGAGCGCGCCGTCGCGGCTCGCCGCCTGGGCGAGTGCCGAGAAACCCAGCATGACATCGGGAATGCCCTTGCGGAGCGCCTTGAGGTTGCCCGAGAGGTCCTTGCAGAGCTCGCTGTAGTTCTTGTCCATGATCATCTCCTACGGCATCTTCGTTGTGGGTTTACCGGGATCACGCAGCGCGATGTAGATCGCGGGGATCACGAGCACGGTGAGCAGGGTGGACGAAGCCAGGCCAAACAGCAGGGAGATCGCGAGCCCCTGGAAGATCGGATCGAGCAGGATCGTGGCGGCGCCGATCATCGCGGCCAAAGCCGTCAGCAGGATCGGTTTGAAGCGCACCGCGCCGGCCTCCAGCACGACATCGCGCAGGGTCTTGCCTTCGCCGCCGCTGTGCCGGATGAAATCCACCAGCAGGATCGAGTTGCGGACGATGATGCCGGCGAGCGCGATGAAGCCGATCATCGATGTCGCCGTGAACGGTGCGCCCAGCAGCCAGTGGCCGAGCA
>JBARNF010000466.1:0-2160 GCA_049802835.1 Bradyrhizobium sp. | reverse complement strand
CTACGGCTGCGGCTCGCGGCCGCACGCCCGCTCGATCAGGAAAAATACCATGAGCGAACCGCTGCCGCCCTGGCTGGCGAACGTGGACCCGCGCTTTGTGCGGCACGACTGGAAGAAGTGGGTGCGGCCCGACTGGCAGCGCTGGATGCCGCCCGACCCGGGGCCTTCGCTGCGCGAGCGGCTCTGGCGCCCGTACCGGGAGGAACCGCCGCACCAGCGGCGCGCCGCCGGCCAGCTGGAGAGCGATATCCTCGCCTTCCGCTGCGACCTCGCCGCGCTCCGCTTCAAGCTTGCCCTGATCAAGGGCGCACTGCGGCTGAAGGTGTTCGACCCGAACCAGCCGCGCGTGCCGGCCGGCAATCCGGAGGGTGGGCAGTGGACGAGTGGGGGCGGTGCTATCTCTTCCGAAGGCGGAGCCCATCTCCCGAGCACGCCGGTGAGCAGCCGGCGGACGCGAATCGCCCAGCTCGCTCCGAGCGGCGATACGGCGACGGATGCCGGTCCGCAGTTCCGCGTCGACCGGCCGGGGTGGCACGACTACACTGCTGGACCCAACCTCGTGTGCGGTGCGGAGCTTCAATGCTCGCGCGAGGAAATGGCGGATCAGCTCGCGCGCTATTCCGTGCCGGGGCAGGACCCCGCCACGCCCGCTTTGGAGGGTGATAGATCGCTCGTCTACGACCCCCGATCGGGCGTTCCTGGCGGCTTTGTCGAAACCACGATCGCGGATGGCGGGTTGACTATTACCAACCGGACATCACCTCTGCACGCATTCTATGATGGGGTCGTCGTCAGAAGCGCGAAGCAAGCCGATGACGGATCGTGGTACGTGACGACGCGCGGCTTTGGGAATAATGTGATCCCCGGCATGAGCCTGTTCAATCAAGAAGAAGGTCCGCCGATCTTCGATACTCTCGATCGGCGCATGCGAGCGAACATCGAGCGGCATCATGGGAAAGGGGTTCCTGCTCTGGCAATGCGGCGCGTGGACGGCCGTGGCCATCCTCGCCGGCACCCTCTATTGGCAGGATCGCATGATGTCCGCTGAACCGGAAGTCAACCATGCCATTCGGGCCGTGAAGGTCGCCATCAAGGGTGGCGCGCGCGACCATTACGTCGGCGAGGTCGAGGCGTTCGCAAAGACATTCGGCTTCACGCCGACATTTAGTCAAACGAGCCCCGATCCCAACGACATTGTCGCGCACCTCGATCGAGATGACGTCTTGATCGTTGCAGTCATGGCCTCCAAAATAGGAGGCCTGGAGCCGGCGTACAAAGTCTATTTCTACGCCAATCGCAATCAGTCGATGTCGCCGGCCTCTCTCGATCCGCTGGTCGAAGGCCTCAAGCTCCATCTCGGCGGGATCGAAGGCGCTATCGTGACCGAAACGAAATAGCACATGGCCCGGTCCGGAGTCCGAGCCCTACGGACTAAAACGCCAAAACCGGCAATTCATCGAACGGGGATTCCGCGCCGGGGCGAGCGGCCTATCCGATCGGCGGCGCTAGCGCGACAGGGAGACGGCGATTGCGATACGTGTGGACGATCCTGATCGTCGTCGCCTCGTGTATCGGCGCGCTCGCCTCGTGCTACATGCTCGTGCTCGCGCCCTGGAACGGTCCCGTCTGCATCACGGACACGAGAAGCAAGATCCTCGATCTGTCGGGATACGACTTCGAGGTCACGGATACCCAGTGCTCGGCGATCGTCCATTCGGAGCACATGCGTGTCCTTGCCGCGAAACGAGGAGAATGGCGGCGGACGCTGCTGTTCGAGTACGATCCTTGGAACGACTTGCCCACCATCAGCATGCCTGCCAAGGACAGGATACGGATCGCGGTTCCGCGGGTGAGCTCGATCGTCGCAAGACGGTACGCATGGCGCGGGATGACGATCGAATACGACATCGGAGAAATGACGTATCCGGGCGAGGGACGGCGGCTGGAGGACTAGTGCGCAGCTCCGGATGAGGTTGGGGGCCAGACTGGAGTGGGGCACGCCGGTTAGCCTGCGCGAAGCGTTGCTCGGGATCGTGTGATACCAGTGGCGATTGACCGTGACCGGGTGGCATTCCTCCGTCATTGCGAGCGCAGCGAAGCAATCCAGCGCCACACTAGCGCATGGTCCGGCGAAGTGGGTACCGGTTCGCCGTCAAGACC
>JBARNF010000465.1:0-3056 GCA_049802835.1 Bradyrhizobium sp. | reverse complement strand
CTCCACACCCACCGATGTCGTTCCGGCGAACGCCGGGACCCATACCGCGTGATGTATCGGTGATCCGCGGTGGCCGATATCGAGTACAACGACATCTCCCTGTGGTTATGGGTCCCGGCGTTCGCCGGGACGACACCGAGTGTGACGTGTGGTCATCGGCACGCATGCGCAGCGGTCAGCGCAGAACCCCAGCAGACACACCTCCGCATCCTCGCCGCGCGTTGCGCCCGAGTCGTCCGGCAGGTCCGCCCTCGAAATAACAAGGAGGGCGCAGGGAAGGCCGGGAGCTTGCCGCCCCCATGGCCCCCGTGCGGAGAAAATGCACGGGGCAGGAACCACAGGTTTGGCAGGACATCCCGGCCTTCCCTGCGCGATGGGCTACACCTTATAGGCGCTCTCCCCGGGGACCGGCTGGATTGCCCCCGTCGCCGGCGGATCATCGCCGCCGGCTTGGCATCAGCATCGGGATGCCAGGACCACACCATTTCGGCGTCCGCGGCCTGCCGTTCGTCGGTGTGAGACACACTGCAGCAAGCCACGGCCATCGCTCCCCGCGTCCAACGTTCGTGACGATCGCGATTCCGCCCCTCCAGGGGACACGGGATGCGGCATCTATGCACGATTTCCGAAAAAGCGAAATAGAAATATTTCTGCGCGCGGGACTGGACAGGACCGATCAGCCTGACGCGGCTCAGGAATTCGGTTTTTCGGCGCAGGTGGATTTCAGCGCCTCAGCGATCACGCGTGGCGGCGCGAGGCAAGACAGTGCGCAGATCGAAGCCCTGATTTGCCCGCCAGGCAGCGCCCGCAGCGCGACGTCGTCCGCGCTGACATCCGTCGTCCCGGCTTAGTGCGCAATTGCGCACGCGGCGCCGGGACCCATATCGCGGAATCCATCCGTCGTCTGCGATGGTCGACATCGAGCGCAACAACACCTTCCCTGGGGTTATGGGCGTTCGCCGGGACGACAGCGAGTACGACGCACCCTCCCCGTGTCTCCCGCGCCACTACCCGCGCGAATGACAAAGCGCCACAGACCCTGGGCCCACCTGCAGCGTGGACATGGGGGCCATAACCGGCTGAAATGGGCGCGGGGCTCCGGGTGGTTTTCGATTCATGTCGTTGCAGTTCAGGCTTGCGTCCCGAAACCTGTTTCATGACAGGCTTCGCTTCATCGCCACGATCATCGGCATCGTGTTCTCGATCGTGCTGGTGACCGTGCAGATGGGTCTTTATGTCGGCTTCCGCCGCATGGTCAGTACCATGATCGACCATTCGCCGGCCGAGCTGTGGATCATGCCGGTCGGCACCAAATGCTTCGAGGACCCCTCGCTGCTCGACGAGCGGCAGCGCTTCCGCGCGCTCGCGGTTCCCGGCGTGGCCGAGGCGACGCCGCTGGTGATCGGCTATGCGCAATGGCGGCTGCCACAGGGCACCACGACCCCGGTGTTCGTGGTCGGCTCGGAGCTGCGCGGGCTCGGGCTGCATCCCTGGAACGTGATCGACGGGCGGCTGGACGACCTCTCGGTACCGGGTGCGGTCGCGATCGACCAGACCTATTTCGAGCGGCTCGGCATCAGCGGCCCCGGCCAGGCCGCGGAGCTGCGCGACCAGAAGGTGCAGGTGACCGCGGTCACCAAAGGCATCCGCTCCTTCACGACGACGCCTTATGTGTTCACCGACGTCGAGCGCGCGCGGACCTTTACCGGCATCGCGCCGAACAAGGCCTCCTATCTGCTGGTGAAGCTGACCGCCGACGCCGATGTCGGCACCGTGCAGCGGGCGGTGCGCGACAGCCTCGGCAATGTCGAGGTGCTGACCGCAGCCGAGTTCCGCAACCGCAGCCGCTCATTCTGGCTGTTCGGCACCGGCGCCGGTGCCGCGCTGTTCGCGGGCGCCATGCTCGGCCTCATCGTCGGCACCGTGATCGTGGCGCAGACGCTCTATTCCAGCACCAAGGATCACATCAACGAGTTCGCGACCCTGCGCGCGATCGGCTCGTCCAGCCGCTACATCTACACCGTGATCATCTGGCAGGCGCTGCTCAGCGCCGTCGTCGGCTTCGCCGGCGCAGCCGCGATCGGGAAAATCGTGGCGGCGGCGACGGCAGAGTCGGCGCTGCCGGTGATCATGACGCCGGCGCTGACGGTCGCGCTGTTCCTGCTGACCGTCACGATGTGCGTCGGCTCCGCCATCGCCGCAATCGTCAAGGTCATGCGCATCGACCCGACCCTGGTGTTCTCCCGATGAGCGAGACCGTGCTCGAGGCGACCGATCTCGTGCATCACCTCGGCCAGGGTGCTGCCCGGGTGCAGGCGCTGAAGGGCGTCAGCCTGTCGCTGAAAGGCGGCGAGCTGGTGCTGCTGATGGGCCCCTCGGGCAGCGGCAAGACCACGCTGCTGTCGATCCTGGGCTGCCTGATGACGCCATCGAGCGGCACCGTGCGTGTCGGCGGCCAGGCGGTCGCCGGGCTCGATCCGGAGGCGCTGGCGAAGCTGCGGCGCGATCGCATCGGCTTCATCTTCCAGTCCTATCATCTGTTTCCGACGCTCAACGCCGCGGACAATGTCCGCCTCGCGCTCGACGTCCGCGGCGAGCGTGCGCGGTCAGCGAAGAAGGCGGCGCGCGAGGTGCTCGACAGGGTCGGCCTCGGCCACAAGGGCAAGTCGTTTCCGCGCGAGCTCTCAGGCGGCGAGCAGCAGCGCGTCGCGATCGCGCGCGCCATCGTGGGCCAAACGCAGGTCATTCTCGCCGACGAGCCGACCGGCGCGCTCGATGCCAGCAACGGCCAGGCAATCATGACCTTGCTCGCCGATATCGCCAAGGATCCGTCGCGCGCGGTGCTGGTCGTCACGCACGATCCGCGCATTCTGCCGTTTGCCACGCGCATCGTTCATATCGACGACGGCCGCATCGTCAGCGAAGAGGCCGGCGGCGACCCAATCAGGAAGGTCTCGCACGCATGACGACATCCAGGATCGCGAACCGCGCCGGCGTGGTCGTCCTTGCCGCGCTGGCGGCAGTGGCAATCACCGCTGCGCCGGCCTGGATCACGC
>JBARNF010000464.1:0-2150 GCA_049802835.1 Bradyrhizobium sp. | reverse complement strand
CAGGACCGATATGCACCGGCTCGCCAACGACTTCGAGGCCGCGGTCGGGGAAATCATAGAAATCGTCGCCGCTGCATCCACCGAGCTCGAGGCGACTGCAGGCACGCTCACCCACACGGCCGAATCCACCCAGCAGCTCTCCATTGCCGTTGCTTCATCGTCCGAGGAAGCGTCAGCCAACGTGCAGTCCGTGGCGGCAGCCACCGAGGAAATGGCATCTTCAATCGGCGAGATCGGCCGCCAGATCGAAAGCTCGACCAGAATCTCTCAGGAGGCCGTGAAACAGGCCCAGCAAACCGATGCGCGTATTACCGAACTGACGACGGCGGCTACCAAGATTGGCGATGTGATCGAACTCATCAACAGCATCGCCTCGCAAACCAATCTGCTGGCGCTCAACGCGACCATCGAGGCGGCGCGCGCCGGCGACGCGGGTCGCGGGTTCGCGGTGGTAGCCTCGGAGGTGAAGGCGCTTGCGGCCCAGACTGCGCAGGCTACGAGCGAAATAGGCAGTCAGATCGCCGAGATTCAGTCCGCCACGGCTGACTCTGTTGCTGCGATCAAGGGCATCGGTACAACCATCGGCAACATATCGCAGGTCACGTCGGCTATCGCCGCGGCGATCGAAGAGAAGGGTGCCGCCACCAATGAAATCTCGCTCAACGTGCAGCAGGCGGCTGAGGGTACAAGCCAGACCACAGCGAGCATAGCCCAGGTCAACAAGGGAGCCGCCGAAACCGGCTCGGCTTGCTCTCAGGTGCTGTCATCGGCCCAATCTCTCTCCTCTGAAAGCAACCGCCTTAAGCTCGAAGTTCAGAAATTCCTTGCAACGGTCCGCGCTGCATAGCGTCGGCGGACGGCAGTGTTCTTGATCTGCTCCAAGCCTGCGATGACCTCCGGCGCACGCGATGCGCCCTTCACGATGGAGCCTTGCCATGCACGTGCACGTCTTGAGTGATAGCATTGTCAAACTGTCCCAGGTCCGGGCATTACTGGGAGACGCCTTCGATGTCACGACCGAGCTGTTGAACAATCCCAGAATGCGCAGTCTGCGATACGATGCGGTGATTGCCGCAATCGACATTCGGCGGCCAGGTAGTATTGCCGCTCTCAAGGAAATATCGGACGATCTGGCTTGCGTGCCGAAGAGGATTTTTCTCCTCGATCAGCGGTCGCGGCTGGCGATGGTGCAATCCTATGCGTTGGGTGCAACGTCCGTCCTCGCAACGCATGTCAATCGTGCAACGCTCCTCGCCGAGGTGCTGGGCCGGCCTGCCCGGGAAAGTGAACCTCCTGAACACGCGGTGGAGGGGGTGCGAATTGCTGCCGCTGCCGCCGAGTACATCGCCTCCATGTTCAACGCCGCGATGCGTGGCCTTCCCATCGACGTCCAGGGCGCTGCGGATGTGGGGTGCGCGATTGTCGATCGCGTCGCCGAAGACGGCCTCTCCGCCTGGCTTGATACCGTGCGTGCTCATCATGAAGGAACCTATCAGCACTGTCTCCTAGTTGCCGGCGTCTCCGCGGATTTTGGACTTAACCTGAAGTTTGGGGCGCAGGATATGGAGCGGCTCGGCCTTGCCGCGATGCTTCACGACATCGGAAAGGCCAACATTCCCCTGGCCGTTCTGGACAAACCGGGTCGTCTGAATGATGACGAGCGCAAGCTGATCGAGACCCATCCGGCGATCGGTTTCGACGCGCTTGATAAGAGTCCCGGGATCTCCCATGAAATCCTCGATGTCGTTCGTCACCACCACGAATATCTCGACGGCAGTGGCTACCCGGATGGGCTTTGCGGGGAAAGCATCCCGGACCTCACCCGCATTGTCACCATTTCCGATATCTTTGCGGCCCTGATCGAGCGTCGAAGCTACAAGCCGACAATGCCGCGAGAGAAGGCGTTCGAGATTCTGAGGTCGATGCACGGCAAACTCGAAATGCCGCTTGTCTCCGCCTTCAGAAAGGTCGCGCTGTCCCGCTGATGCGCCGGCGGAAAGCAAGTGTCTCGTATTGCAGCAAATGTCGGGCGATCACGCAGGACCTGGGAATGCCGCCCCCCGCCAAATCTGCCCGACCCATGCTGTGGCGCATTCTTGGTCGAGCCAAAGAGCCTTACGATATCTTTTTGTGATGGCGCGCTGCAGTTC
>JBARNF010000463.1:0-18113 GCA_049802835.1 Bradyrhizobium sp. | reverse complement strand
CCCCCATGCCGTCGGCAATCTGCGCGAACTTCAGCACCGGCCCGTGCAGGTCGAGCTGCGCCCGCGCCTTGGGGCCGATCTCCTCGGCCCCGACCCGCTCCAGCTCGACATTGAGCACCGAATAGGAAGCGTTGTTGAAGATCACGGCGGTGACGTTGAGCTGCTCGCGCGCGATCGTCCACAGCGACTGAATCGTGTACATTGAGCTGCCGTCACCGATCAGCGCCAGCACCGGCCGGTCCGGGCAGGCGATCGCAGCGCCGATCGCGTTCGGCAGCCCCTGCCCGATGGCGCCGCCGGTCAGCGTGATCAGATCGTGGCGCGGCGCGCCGGAAGTGAACTTCGACAGCATCAGGCCCGAGCTGATGGCCTCATCGATCAGGATGGCATTTTCAGGCAACAGATGGCCGACGGCCTTGCAGACCTTCTCGGCGGTGAGCTTCTTGCCGCGGGGACGCCCGGGCCGCGATACCTGTGCCAGCGTCGGTGTGCTGCGCTCGGCCCCCAGCGCGACGGCAAGCTTGATCAGGCTGCCGGCAGCATCCTGCGCCGGCGTGGACAGCGTCAGTACGTTGCAGCCCTCGTGCGGGAGATAGCTCTTCTTGCCGGGATAGGCGAAGAACGACACCGGCGCCTTGGCGTCGACCAGGATCAGCGTGTCGATCTCCTTGAGCTGGACCTGGGCCATCTCGGCGAGATAGGCAATGCGGTCGACCGTGGGCAGGCCGGCCCCGCGCTGCATGCGCGTCGGAAAGGTCTCGGCGTAGATCTTGACGTTGGCGCTCGCGGCGATGCGCGCTGCCGCGAGCAGCGCATCTTCGTGCAGCGCCATGCCGCCGAGCAGAATGGCGCTGCGGCCGCCCGCCTTGATGGCGGCGGCAACGGCCTGCACGGTGGCGTCATCGGCTGTAGCCGGCGGCGCGATCGCAGGCGCCGGCTCCGCCACCCCGCCTTCGCCCCACGAGACGTCGGCGGGCAGGATCAAGGTCGCCACCTGCCCCGGACGCGAGCGTGCCACCTTCACGGCTTCGACCGCATCGTGGCACAGCTGCGCCGTCGTCTGCGACGTCCGCACGAATCCCGGCGACACGTTGTGCGCAACGGTCTCGATATCGGACTGCAACTGAGCATCATATTTGACGTGGTAGGTGGCGTGGTCGCCGACGATGTTGACGACCGGCACCTTGCCCTTGCGCGCATTGTGCAGGTTCGCAAGGCCATTGCCGAGGCCGCAGCCGAGATGCAGCAACGTCGCTGCCGGCGTCTCCGTCATGCGCGCATAGCCGTCGGCGGCGCCGGTCGCGACGCCCTCGAACAGGCACAGCACGGCCCGCATCTCCGCCGCCGAATCCAGCGCCGCGACGAAGTGCATCTCGGAGGTGCCGGGATTGGTGAAGCAGACCCGCACGCCGGCGTTGACCAGGGTCCGTATCAGGGCTTGTGCGCCGTTTTGCACGAGAGAGGGCATGGGAGGGCCTGTTGCCGCGGGGGCGACAGACCGTGGGCGCGACCCGATCGGCCTCGCTTTGGCGCTCCCCCAATTTGTTTGCGCCATTGTGGGATTGACCGTCTCAGAAATCCAATGAATTGTTATGGCTCAATCCATGAATTGAGATCATCAATGGAGACGCCGACGCTGCGCCAGCTGCAGCAGCTGGTCTATCTCGCGGAAGAGCGGCATTTCGCCAGAGCCGCCAAGCGCGCGCATGTCACACAGTCGGCGCTGAGCCGCAGCCTGCAGACCCTGGAGGACGCCGCGGGCATGCGGCTGTTCGACCGCAGCTCCCGTTCCGTGGAGATCACACCGGTCGGTGAGCGGCTGGTGGCGCGTGCCCGCTCGATCCTGTCCAGCGCCGATGACCTCGGCCGCGAGATGCGCCTGTTGCGCTCCGGAGATGCCGGCGAAGTGGCCGTGGGCGTTGGCGCCTTCACCGGGCTGACGCTGCTTCCCGAAGCGGTGGGCCGGCTCTATGCCAGGCATCCGTCCGTCCGCGTCAGCCTCGTGCAGGACAATTGGCGCGTCCTGATGGACCTCCTGCAGCAGGGCAAGCTCGACTTCTTCCTGGCGCACATTTCGGATATCCGGGCCGACGAGAGCCTCGAGATGGAGACCCTCGGCGGCCTGCCCGGCCACTTCTATTGCCGGCGGGGCCATCCGCTGGCGCGCAGGCCGGAGATCGCCGCACGGGATCTCGCCGGCCAACGCGTCGCCTCGGTGATCATCCCGCAGGATCTCAGAGAGCGACTGCACGCGCTGATCGCTTCCCCGAACGACGACGGCTTCGCCGTCACGCTCCAATCCGAGAATGTCAGCCTGCTGGCGCAGGTCGCGATCAAATCGGACGTCGTGCTGCTGGCCGGCGATGCGGTGCTCGCCCAGGAGCTGGCGTCCGGCCAGTTGGTCCGGCTCAACGTGACCGAGTTGCAGGAGCCCCGCGCATCGGGGCTGCTCATGGCGCAGTTCGGAATGTTGCGGCTGAAGGGGCGCACATTGTCGCCCGCCGCCATGATGCTCATGGACATGGTGCGTGCAGAAGCAGAGAGGGTACTGATCACGCAGCGGCTCACTGCTGCCGCTGCGCGCCCGCCGCGCCGCGGCAAGCAGCCCTCCTCACGCGGGGAGCCGTCCACGGCAAGCCGTCACCGACCTCGCCCCGCCGTCAAGGGACGCATCTGATGTCACCGTCCCCAAACGGTGTGAGCGTCCAGCAATCAGCGCGAGAGCGATGTCCGGGACATCTCCTGCAGCAGTCGCAACGCCTCGTCGGCCCTGTCCTCGGGGACGAACAGATGATCGTGATGAAAGGCCGACACCGCGTTGACGCTGATGCCGGCCGCGGCCAAGTGAGCCGTGACAGCGGCGAGAAAGCCGACGGCATCGAGCGCGGAATGGACCGTCAACGTGATCAGGCGTGAAACGAACTGATACGGCAGCCCTTCCCGTTCGGCGTCCTCGCGGCGAACAACGAGCGTGACCCCTTCGCGCTCACGAAACAGCAGCAGCGGCGCGAGCATGGCAGCAAGGCCGGCGTCCGAGCGGGCGGTGCAGAACACGAACACGCCGTCCTGCAGCTCAGGCCGCATCGTCCGCAGCAAATTGTCCAGATTGCGCTCGCCTGCCATTGCGCTCGCCTGCCATGGCCGCCTCAGGACGATACGAGGCGATCCCGGCCATGCGGCGCCGTGAAATCCTGCCGCGGCCCGACCGGAATGATGCCGGTCGGATTGATGGTGCGGTGGCTCTCGTAATAGTGCCGCTTGATGTGCTCGAAATTCACCGTCGCCGCAATGCCGGGCCATTGGTAGAGATCGCGCGTATAGGCAGCGAGGTTTGGATAGTCGGCGATGCGTCGGATGTTGCACTTGAAGTGGCCGACATAGACCGCATCGAAGCGGATCAAGGTCGTGAACAGCCGGATGTCGGCTTCGGTCATGGCATCACCGAGCAGGAAGCGGCGCGTCGACAGCCTGTCCTCCAGCCAATCGAGCGTCGCGAACAGCGGTGCTATCGCCTCTTCATAGGCTCCTTGCGTGGTCGCGAAGCCGCATCTGTAGACGCCGTTGTTGAGGGTGTCATAGACACGCGCATTGATCGCGTCGATCTCGTCGCGCAGCGCTCGCGGATAGTAGTCGCCGGGAATCGCGCCCACGCCGTCGAAGGCCGCGTTCAGCATCCGGATGATCTCGGACGACTCGTTGTTGACGATCGTGCGCCGCGTCTTGTCCCAGAGCACCGGCACGGTGACGCGGCCGGAGTAATTGGGGTCGGCGGCGGTGTAGACCTGATGCAGGAATTGCGCGTGGTTGACGCCGTCCTGTACGACGCCGGGGCCTCCGGCGAAGGTCCAGCCCTGCTCGCGCATCAGCCAATGCACGGCGGAAACCGAGATCATATCGGTGAGCCCCTTCAGGGCACGCATGATCAGAGTGCGGTGCGCCCACGGACAGGCCAGGCTGACATAGAGGTGATAGCGCCCGGGCTCGGCCTTGAAGCCGCCGATGCCGGTGGGACCGGGGCTGCCATCGGCGGTGACGAAGCTGCGAAAGACGGAATCCTTGCGCACGAAACGGCCGCCGGAGGCGGCCGTGTCGTACCAGACGTCGTGCCATTGGCCGTCGACCAGAAGTCCCATGTTCGTTCTCCTCGCCTTCCGCCTGAGGGGCACAGCAGGTGGGCTGCTCCGTCTCCTTAGGCGAACGTGTGAGAGGAGTACACGTCGTCCCGCCGCTGCGCCAGCGCGGGAGCCCGCGCCTCTTTCAAGGCACGGGCTCCGCGGGACACGGGTCAGGACTGGAACGGAATGGTGCGGCCGGGCTGCGCCGCCTGCTCGCGGGTGTAGGACACGCCGTGCACCTTCACGCCGGATGCGTTCAACAATGTGATGATGCCGCCCTTGTTCGACAGCGCCACCGGTGCCGCGATCGGAACCACCATGGTGGCGCCGCGCGCGATCGTACCCTTCAGCAGCATCATGTTCTTCTGCTTGTCCTTGATCTGCCAGCCGTCGAGATCGATGTCGATATCGGCCGTATTGAGCAGAGTCACGGTCTCGTGCTCCGGTGTGCGCACGTCGTTGACATAGGCCGCGACGATGCGGACCAGCCCGTCGGGCACGTCGAGTGGAGGAATATGGTCGCGGTCCGGAGGCGTATGCGGTGCATCCGGGTGATCGGGATCGGGCGGAAGGATGACCTCTCCACTGGTATCGTCCGAATGCCAGGCCTGGGTCTGGAATTTCAGGAAAATGGCGACCCATTGCTGCTGGTCGGGAAACTCGAAGATCAGTCCGCCGTCCTGCCAGGGACCATTGTCCTTCGCGAAAGGTCCGGGTGGGTTGCCCTGATTGAAATGGATGTCGTGGATGCCGCGACCGGGCTTGAAGCCGAAATAACGGTCAGCTTTGTCTTCCGGTCCCCACGAAATGCCGAAAGCGTAGACGAAGGCCAGCTCGTCCGACATCGCGCGCTGGACATAGGCGTCGATCTTCTCGTTGAGGTCGTTATCCGGGCCTGCCGCCGACAGCGGCAGCGGCTTGAGCTCCCAGGGCTGCATCAGATTGCCCCGGATGAAATCGAGCGCCACGCCGCCGGGCTGGCTCTGCAGCGGATGCAACCCTTCGGAAAACGCCTTCAGGCCATCGACGATCGGATGTTCGAACCGCGAGCGCACCAGGAATTCGACCTCGCTGCCGTCCTGGGAGCGGACGTTGATGGCGATGCGATAGAGTTCGCCGTCAGCCGACACGAGCACCTGGTAGTGCGGACTGCCACCCGTCGCGAGACGGTTGTTGATCGGCCGTCCCTTCAGCAGCGAATAATCTTGCAATGGCATCGTTGCCTCCCGTTTTTCTGCCGGTGGTCCGGACGATGGCGCTCATGCGCCATCCGGGGCGATCTGTCCCCTGCGCCATCTTACACGCCGCTCTAGACGGGTCTGTGAAGGAGATCACGCGCACAGCGTGTTTGATTGCGACTGCGAGATACAGCAGAGCGTCATTCGGCCGGCCGCGCCAGCCGGGCCCTCGCCCGCGTGACCGCGTTGATGAAGCCCTCGCGCGCATCCGAATGGCCCTGCCCGCGCGGCTCCAGCACGTGACGCAGCAGGAACAGGCCGGTCAGACGAAAGCCGTCGAGAAGATCCTGGTCGGACCAGCTATCATCCTGTTCGCTCTCGCGCAGGAACGGCGGCAGCGGCAGCAGCCGGTCGGCCCACGGAGCGCCGGCGATGCGCGATACCGCACCGCCCGATTTCGGCGAGACGTAGATGAGGTCGGTGGTTTCGCCGGTGGCGGCGCAGGACTCGAGATCGAGCCCGAAGCCGAGTTCGGCCAGGATCGCGAGCTCGAAGCGGACGATGTGGACCGCGGCAACGCCGGCATCGTCGAAATCATCCAATGCGTGTTCGACGCGCAGATAGATGTCCTGGTGCGGATCGCGCTCCGGCAGCAGCCGGGCCAGCGCCGCCAGATGCGTCGTGCCATAGGCGCCGTGCGAGGCCGCCATCAGCCCTGCGGCGCGCAAGGTCAGGCCGTCGATGGCGTACATGCCGAGATGCTCGTCGAGCCTTGCGCGCCAGACCGCGCGCACCGTATTACCCGGCTGCAGCACGGGGCGCATGCGCGCGCCGCTGGCGCCACGCACCAGGCCGAGATGACGGCCATGCTCACGCGTCAGCAGCTCGAGAACGGCCGAGGATTCGCCGTGCCGCCGGATGCCCAACACGATGCCGTCATCGGTCCATTCCATTAGCCGCGCGGTCTCCACGGTTTCGCGTGTGCTGCAACAGCAAACGTCACGCGTGCTTCGCCGAATATCGTAGCTTGCGCTCGATGCCTCCGCAAACATCGTCATTGCGAGCGCAGCGAAGCAATCCAGTGCCGAGAAGAAAGTCTAGATTGCTTCGCTGCGCTCGCAATGAGGTAACGATGAAGTCACGCTCCACTCATCGCCACTGTGCCGCCCGTCTCAGCCCTCGTTCGGGCAGCGCGCAGGCATCTCAGGCGGTGAACCAGCCGCGCGCGTCGCCCGTGAACGAGTAATACAGCCCGACCGTCGTCAGCGCGCAGGAGATCACCTCGATGCCGGCATCGAGCGTCATCCCCTTCTGTGCGATGACCTGCAGCAGCGAGATGTCCGACAGCACCAGCGCCGCCAGCAGTACCCAGCGCGGCCAGTTCTTGCGCCGTTGTGCCGCCAGATAGACGAAAAAGAACAGCAGCAGGATGACGACGCCGTTGAGCACGGTCTGCGCCGTGATCATGTCCTCGGTCATCTCGAAGGTCGGGGTGCGATCCGAGACGGCAACCGACAGCGCATCCAGCATCAGCGAGATGTAGAGCAGCACTTCGAACCACAACACGTTGCGCGGCACGCTCATTGTCATTCCCTGGGGAACTCGAGCCCCATTTCCCGATAGCGGTCGGGATCGTCGCCCCAGTTCTCACGCACCTTCACGAACAGGAACAGATGCACCGGCACACCGGCAATCTCGGCGATTTCCTTGCGCGACTGCGCGCCGATCGACTTGATCGTCGCACCGGCCTTGCCGAGCACGATCTTGCGCTGGCTGTCGCGCTCGACGAAGATCGTCTGCTCGATCCGGATCGAGCCGTCCTTGCGCTCGGTCCAGCTGTCGGTCTCGACAGTCGATTGATACGGCAGCTCCTGATGCAGATGCGAATAGATCTTCTCGCGGGTGATCTCGGCCGCGAGGTGCCGCATCGGCGCATCCGACATCTGGTCCTCGGGATAGTGGAACGGTCCCGGCGGCACCATCTCCGCCAAGGCCTGCCTGACATCGTCGATGCCGTCCCCCGACAGCGCCGAGATCATGAACGTGCGGGCAAAGGACAGCTTCTCGTTGGCGGCGGCCACCAGCGCCAGCAGCTTCTCGCGCGGCACCAGGTCGACCTTGTTGACCACGAGGATCTTCTGGTGCGCGACCGTCGCGGCCTTGGCCAGGATCGCCTCGGCTTCGTCGTCGAGGCCTTTCTTGGCATCGAGCAGCACGCAGACGAGATCGGCATCGTGCGCCCCGCTCCAGGCGGTGGTGACCATCGCACGGTCGAGCCTGCGCTTCGGCGCGAAGATGCCGGGCGTATCGACCAGGATGATCTGCGAGGCTCCTTCGATGACGATGCCGCGGATCAGCGCCCGCGTGGTCTGCACCTTGCGCGAGACGATCGTCACCTTGGAGCCGACCAGGGCGTTGACGAGCGTGGACTTGCCGACATTCGGCGCGCCGATCAGCGCAACGAAACCGCAACGGGTGTCGGCTCCCCGTCCAGCCTGCGCTTCATCCATCATTGCTGCCGCCGCTGACGCCTTCACGTTCGATCATGACCGATGCCGCAACCTTCTCCGCCGCCCGCTTCGAGCCGCCGACCCCTTCGGCAGGCTCCAGCCCCGGCAGATCGACCGCGACCCGGAACTGCGGATCGTGGTGCGGACCGGTGCGCTCGACCTCGCGATAAACCGGTGTCGGCAGGCCCTTGCCCTGCGCCCATTCCTGCAGCACCGTCTTCGGGTCACGCAACGGCCGCCGCGGCTTGTGCATGCGCTCCGTCCAGTTGCGCTCGACGAAGCCGGCAGCGGCCGTGTAGCCGCCGTCGAGGAAGATCGCGCCGATCACGGCCTCGCAGACGTCGCCCAGCACCGACTTGCGCAGCCGCGCGCCTGCCCCGGCTCCGACCGCGCCCAGCTTGATGTCATCGAGCAGGCCGAGCGACTTGGCGACGTCGGCGCAGCTTTCCTTGCGCACGAGGTCGGCCAACCGCTTCGACAATTCGCCCTCGTCCGCGCTCGGAAACGCGCGATACAGCATGTCGGAGACGATCAGGCCGAGCACATGGTCGCCGAGGAATTCGAGCCGCTGATAGCTGTCGCCGCGCTTCTTGGAGGATTTCAGCGCCGAGACGTGGGTGAAGGCGGTGCTGAGCAGCGACGGATCAGAAAAGTGGTGGCCGACGCGCGCCTCGATCGCGGCATTGGCGGCCTTCTCCGCGGCCTTGGCGCCCTTCGCGGCGCCAGCACCAGCGCTCTTGGTGCCACGGCTGCCCTTGGCCTTGCTGCGCGGCTTGGCGTCCGCGGCGCCGTCGGCCGGGACGTCCGGCCGGCTGTCCAGCTCGGCCTCGGCAGGCGATTCGGCAATCGATTCTGACTTGGCTTCCGGCTTGAAGTCCGCCTTTGCCTCGGTCTTTGGGTCGATCTTGGCCTCGCTCTTCGTTTCAGGCCTTGTTTCAGGTCTGGGACGCGACGCGGCCTTGGGCGCCGTCTCGAGCGCACCCGTGCCCGTGCCCGTGCCGGGTTGCAGGCCCGATGCGGCGGCCTGCGTGGCTTGGATATCGGGTGAGTCGTCGATCATCGCACGATTTTGAAGATACGATTCCAGCGCACCGATACCGGCCAGCGCCAGAAAGCCCAGGCATGTTCGCCTTCGGCAATGGAGAAGAAGATCAACTGGGCCCGGCCGACGACGTTCTCGAACGGCACGTAGCCCACCGCAGACAGCACGCGGCTGTCGGTCGAATTATCGCGGTTGTCGCCCATCATGAAGAAGTGTCCGGGCGGCACCGTGTACACGGCGGTGTTGTCGTAGAAACCGTTGTCGACGCAGTCCAGCGACTCATAGCTGACACCATTCGGCAGCGTCTCCTTCCAGCGCTTGACCCGCGCGGTCGCATCCGAGCCGCACGGATCCTCGCCGATGAAGTCGGAGAGCCGCTCGCGCTGCACGGGACGATCATTGATGTAGAGCAGCCCCTCGCGGACCTGGATCCGGTCGCCCGGCAGGCCGATCACGCGCTTGATATAGTCGGTGGTGTCATCCTTCGGGAGACGAAATACGACGATGTCGCCACGGTTCGGTTCCGAGCCGAAGACACGGCCCGAGAACAGCGGCGGCGACAGCGGGATGGAATAGTGGCTGTAGCCGTAGGAATATTTCGACACGAACAGGTAGTCGCCGACCAGCAGCGTGGCCTTCATCGACCCCGAGGGAATGTTGAACGGCTGGAACAGGAAGGTGCGGATTACGAGCGCGATGAGCAGGGCATGGACGACGACACGAACGGTTTCGCCGAGGCCGCTGTCAGTCTTGGTTCCGGAGGTCACGCTCATCGCTCTTCCAATGTCCTTTGGCGAATGGTCCGAAGATTCGCCCAGCCCTTGCAGAACACCCGTCCCCCCGCGAACAACGTAGCGTTCCGCGGCTTAAAGGAGTCTGTCCTGATTCTGGTGGTTAAGGCCAACTCCGGTATCACCCAGAATCCGCCCCTGATGCAGCCGGTTCGATCTCAGCGGGTTTTAGACGACTGTTCCGACCCGCGCAATCAAGGGCCGCATCAAAACTACATAACTCGCTGGAATCGATCGGATTTTTGTTTTTGCGCGGGAAACGGCGCGGCCCCTCAGGATGTCTCGCGACGCACAGCCGAAATTATGACGAAGGCCTGCGCCAGCGGCCAGTCATCGGTGATCGAAAGATCGATGCGGGCCTCGCAGCCCTCCGGCGTCAGCGCCCTCAGCCGCTCGGCCGCACCGCCCGTGAGTTGCATGGTCGGCCGGCCACCCGGCAGGTTGACCACGCCCATGTCGCGCCACCACACGCCGCGGCGAATGCCGGTGCCAAGCGCCTTGGAGCAGGCCTCCTTGGCGGCGAATCGCTTGGCATAGGTCGCGACCACCATGGTCTCGTTCTTGGCGCGCCGCTCCGCCTTTGCGCGCTCGGTGTCGGTGAAGATGCGATTGAGGAACCGCTCGCCGTGGCGCTCGATCACCTTGGCCACGCGGCGGATGTCGATCAGGTCGGAGCCGATGCCGATGATCATGCGTTCGTGCTCCTAGGCAGCCGCCCGGCTCCGGCCCCGATCCATCGCCGCGCGCATCGTTCGCACCGATTCGGGCAGGCCGACGAACAGCGCCTCGCCCACCATGAAGTAGCCGATGTTGAGCTCGACGATCTCCGGCAGGGCCGCGATCTGCTCGGCGGTCGCGTAATCGAGCCCGTGTCCGGCATGGACCTCGAGCCCCGCCGAATAGGCCAACCGGGCGCCTGCCACGATCCGTTCCCACTCTGCGGCCGCCTTGTCCTGGTGGCCATCGCTGACGGCATCGCACCAGCCGCCGGTGTGGATCTCGATCACGGGTGCGCGCAGGCGCGCCGCCATCTCGATCTGGGCGGGGTCGGCGGCGATGAACAGGGAGACCCGGATGCCGGCGTCGTTGAGCCGGGCGATCGCGGGTGCCAGCGCATTGTGCTGGCCGACGACGTCGAGGCCGCCCTCCGTGGTCAGTTCCTCGCGTCGCTCGGGCACCAGGCAGCAGGCATGCGGCCGCGTCGCAAGTGCAAGACGCACCATCTCCGCGGTGGCCGCCATCTCGAAATTGAGCGGCTTGGAGATCTCGCCTTTCAGGCGCGCCATGTCGGCGTCGCGGATGTGCCGCCGGTCCTCGCGCAGATGGGCGGTGATGCCGTCGGCCCCCGCCTCGATCGCGACCAGCGCGGCGCGCACCGGATCCGGGTTGCGGCCGCCACGGGCATTCCGCAGCGTCGCGATGTGGTCGACATTGACGCCGAGGCGCAGCTTCGGAGGGTGGGGCTTCGCAGGATCGGACATGGGCCGGCTCGCAGGATTCTCGAAAGGGATACGGGCTGGTTTAGCGCATCATGAGACAGAACACCGCCGCCAAACCAGCAGACTAGCCATTCACGCGGTCGACCTTCGCCACGATGGTCTTGGCGCGCAGCTGGTTGATGATGGCCGAGAGATGCTTGAGGTCGTAGACCTCGAGATCGATCGTGAGCTCGGTGAAATCCGGTGAGCGGCGGCTCATGCTGATGTTGTCGATGTTGCCGTCATGCTCGGCGATCACGGTCGCGACCTGGGCAAGGCTGCCGGGCTCGTTGACGTTCTCGACCCGGATGCGCGCTGGGAAACGCTGCGGCGTCGTCTCGTCGACGTCCCAGCGCACGTCGAGCCAGCGCTCCGGCTCCTCCTCGAAGTCCTTCAGCGCCGGCGACTGGATCGGATAGATCGTGATCCCCTCGCCCGGCGTCACGATGCCGACGATGCGGTCGCCCGGAACCGCACCGCCATTGGGCGCGAACTTGACCGGCAGGCCGGAATTCAGGCCGCTGATCGGGATTGCGAACGGTCCGCGATGAGGCTCGGCCGCAGGCGCGGCAGCCTTGGTTGCCGGTGCGGCCGTCTTCTTGGCGCCGTAGCGCACGACGCGCTCTTCCTTGTAGTCCGGATACATCGCCCGGGCGACGTCGGAGGCCTTGATTTCGCCGCGGCCGACCGCGGCCATCACGTCCTCGACCGAGGCTCTGGCCAGACGCGGCAAGGCGCCCTTGAGCTTGTCGTCGGCATATTCGAGCTTGGTGCGTTCGAACAATCGCTCGACGATGCGTCGGCCTAGCCCGGCATATTGATCCCGCACGGCCGTGCGGGTGGCGCGGCGGATGGCCGCCCGTGCCTTGCCGGTGACGGCGAGCGTCTCCCAGGCGGACGGCGGGGCGGACTGGGCATCGGAGGTCAAGACCTCGACCTCGTCGCCGTTCTGCAGTTCCGACGAAAGCGCTGCGAACTTGCCGTTGATCTTGCATCCGACGGCGCTGGTGCCGACGTCCGTGTGCACGGCATAGGCGAAGTCGATCACATTTGCGTGGCGCGGCAGCGCGATCAGCTTCCCCTTCGGGGTGAAACAGAACACCTGGTCGTGAAACAGCTCGAGCTTGGTGTGTTCGAGGAACTCCTCGGGATTGGCACTTTCGGACAGGATGCCGATGGTGTGGCGCAGCCAGGCAAAGGCGTTCGACTCACGCTTCAGCAGTTCGGTCGGCGAGCCGATGCCGTCCTTGTAGAAGGCGTGGGCGGCGATGCCGAGCTCGGCGATCTGGTCCATCTCCTCGGTGCGAATCTGCAGCTCGACGCGCTGCTTTCCCGGGCCGATCACGGTGGTGTGGATCGAGCGGTAATCGTTCTGCTTGGGCGTCGAGATGTAGTCTTTGAAGCGGCCCGGCACGACCGGCCAGGTGGTGTGCACGATACCGAGAGCCTGGTAGCACGACTCGACGTCTGGCATGATGACCCGGAAGCCGAAGATGTCGGACAGCTGCTCGAAGCCGATCGATTTGCGCTCCATCTTGGTCCAGATCGAGAACGGCCGCTTGCGGCGGCCGGACACCCGTGCGGTCAAGCCATGGTCGCGAAACTTGCGCGCGAGCTGGCTCTCGATCTCGCCGATCAGATTGCGGTTGCGCTCCGCCAGCGCGTCGAGCCGCTGCATCACGACGCTGTAGGCCTGGGGGTCGAGCGTCCGGAACGAGAGATCCTCGAGTTCCTGGCGCATCTCCTGCATGCCCATGCGACCGGCCAGGGGCGCGTAGATGTCGAGCGTCTCCTCGGCGATTCGCCGCCGCGAGGCCTCAGGCACGAATTCGAGCGTGCGCATGTTGTGCAACCGGTCAGCGAGCTTCACCAGCAGCACACGCACGTCGTCGGCGATCGCCAGCAGCAGCTTGCGCAGGTTCTCGGCCTGCTTGGCCTCGCGCGAGACGAGCTCCAGCCGCTTCAGCTTGGTCAATCCCTCGACCAGAGCGCCGATCTCGGGCCCGAAAAAGCGGTCGATCTCGGCGCGGGTCGCCTCGGTATCCTCGATGGTGTCGTGAAGCAGGGCCGCGACGATGGTGGCATCGTCGAGCTTCAGGTCGGTGAGGATCGCTGCCACCTCGAGCGGATGGGTGAAATACGGGTCGCCTGAAGCGCGCGTCTGCGACCCATGCGCCTTCATCGCATAGACATAGGCGCGGTTGAGCAGATCCTCGTTCGTATCCGGATTGTAGGAGCGGACCCGCTCAACCAGGTCGTACTGCCGCATCATGCGGGAGCGCGGCTTTTGCGAGCGCGGCCGCTCGGCCGCGGGCGGCGCCACCGCGACCTGCTCGGTCGCAGCCTGCATCTGCGGAGGCGTGTGGTGCGACACCACCATGAAAAGCGCCTAAACCTTTATCTTCGGGACCAAATCCGGCGACGGACACGTCGCCTGCGTGGCCCCATGGTAATCATGAAATCGCGATCAAATGCAAAGGCCCGGACGGGGTCCGGGCCTTCACATTGTTACAAGTTGAATTCAATTCGTGCAGGTCGCGGAGAACGATCACTCGTCCTCTTCCGGCTGCTCTTCCGGCGGAGCGAGGCCTTCGAGCCCCTTCAGCAGTTCTTCTTCGGTCATCCGCTCGACCGCGACCTCGGTGTCGTCGGCGTCGACGCTGGCGCCAGCCGAACCGATCAGCGGCACCGTGTCGGGCTCCGGCTCGTCCACCTCGACGAACTTCTGCAGCGAATGCACCAGTTCTTCCTTCAGATCCTCAGGAGAAATGGTCGAATCCGCAATTTCCCGGAGTGCCACAACGGGATTCTTGTCATTATCTCTATCAATTGTAAGTTGCGATCCCGACGAGATCATACGGGCGCGATGCGCCGCGAGGAGGACCAGGTCAAACCGGTTGTCCACTTTATCGATACAATCTTCCACGGTGACGCGCGCCATTGATTGTCGCTCCGGTCGTTTGTGTGCTTAATATGCTGATTATGCTGGGCTAGTTATAGAGCCTGACCGGTTTTCGCAAGGCCAATCTGGCGTCAGGCTCCGGTAAGGCGCAAGGAGTAACGAATTCGGCAACCTTGGCCGGCGATCGGTCCGGACCCGCAGAATTCGGGCTTGGACAAGAAAACGCTTCATTACGTCGTCACAAGTGCGCCTTTGTTGCCCTGATCACTCCTGTTTGCGGTAACCTCACACCAGATGGACCGCACGCGCCTTGGCGGTATCTTGGCGGTATCTTGAAATGGAATGCGCGACCGACTGGAGTTGCGCCAAAAATAGAATCTAACTGAACGCGAGACACTGAATGTCATCTTCGACCGACAAAATTGCGCTCTTCATTGACGGCGCCAATCTATACGCGACGGCCAAGACTCTCGGCTTCGATATCGACTATAAGCGCCTGCTCAAGGAATTTCAGAGCCGCGGCACTCTGCTCCGCGCGTTCTATTACACGGCGATCATCGAGGATCAGGAATACTCCTCGATTCGTCCCTTGATCGATTGGCTCGACTACAACGGCTATACGGTCGTCACCAAGGCGACCAAGGAATTCATCGACGCCAGCGGGCGTCGCAAGGTGAAAGGCAACATGGACATCGAGCTCGCCGTCGATGCCATGGAGCTCGCCGAGCACATCGACCAGATGGTGCTGTTTTCCGGCGACGGCGACTTCCGCTCGCTGGTCGAAGCGATGCAGCGCCGTGGCGTTCGCGTCACCGTGATCTCGACCATTTCGAGCCAGCCGCCGATGATCGCCGACGAGCTGCGCCGCCAGGCCGACGTCTTCACCGACCTCGTCGAGCTGCAGACGAAGCTCGGCCGCGACCCGTCCGAGCGCCCCGCCCCGCGCGAGCCGCGCCATCATCCTCCGCAATTCCTGCAGCGCTCGACCGCACCGGCCGCACGCACCACCACCACTGCCACCACCACCACCGATGACGATTTCGACGACTAGGCGGAGCGCCGCCAAGGTCGATTCGGTCCCACCCCGCGCTGCGGCTGTTCCGACCGAGCCCGATCGAGATTGCCCGCTGTGCCCTCGCCTCGTGGATTTCCGCGAGGCGCAGCGGGCGCGCGAACCGTCATGGTTCAACGCACCCGTCCCTTCGTTCGGCGACGCCGATGCTCGCCTCCTGATCGTCGGGCTGGCGCCGGGGCTGCAGGGAGCCAATCGCACGGGCCGGCCGTTCACCGGCGACTATGCCGGCGACCTGCTCTATGGGACGCTGCTGCATTACGGCTTTGCCAAAGGCCGATTCGAAGCGCGCCCCGATGACGGACTGACGCTCGTCGATTGCCGAATCAGCAACGCGGTGCGCTGCGTGCCGCCGCAGAACAAGCCGCTGCCCGCCGAGATCAACCAGTGCCGGACGTTCCTCGGCGCCACGATTGCCGCGATGCCGCGCCTGCGCGGCATCGTCGCGCTGGGCCGCATCTCACATGACACGCTGCTGAAGCTGCTCGGCCTGCGCGCCGCCGCAGCGCCCTTCGCTCATGGTGCCGTGCATCAGGCCGGCGGGATCAAGCTGTACGACAGCTATCACTGCTCACGCTACAACACGAACACCCGTGTGCTCACGACCGAGATGTTCCATGCCGTCTTCGCGCGCGTGAAGGCTGATCTGGGCTAGGCTCCGCGCCAGCCCCCCTACGCCTTGTTCGCCTTCAGCCAGGATAGGACCTCGGCTGCGTTCCGGTCCGGCGGAAACACCGGATAGAACACGTGGTTGATGCGCGCGTCATCCACGATCATCACCAGCCGCTTGATCATGACCAGGCCCGCGATCTCCATGGTCGGCAGGCGTAGCGCATTCGTCAGGTCGAGCCTCTCGTCGGACAGCACCGGAAACGGCAGATGCAGGCGGGAGGCCATCTCGGTCTGGTAGGCGTTGGCCTGCGTCGACAGGCCGAACACCTGCGCAGCGCCCGCAGCCTTCAGTTCGCCGAACAGGTCGCGAAAGCTGCAGGCCTGCGGCGTGCAGCCGCGCGCGCCCGGGATCAGGTCCCAGTCCTCGACCAGGGAGACCTTGCCAGGCTGGCCCGTCCGCGGATAGGCGAACACGACGCTGCGCCCCGGCAGGCCGGACAGCGTCACCAGCGTGTCGTCGGTCGCCCGCAGACTGATCGGCGGGATGGTCATGCCCACCAGATGATCGGCCGCACCGTCATCGATCGGGGCCGGGATGCTGCTCCAGTCGACGTGCAGGAGGTTCTTCTGAGTCATCGGATCACTTCCAAGGTTCGGCTCGTCTCAGCACCGGACGGTCGCGGCCGTCATCCGCGCGCCCGCAGCAGCCGCCCCTTTTCGCGGCCCCAGTCACGCTTCTTCTCGCTCTCGCGCTTGTCGTGCAGCTTCTTGCCCTTGGCGACGGCCAGCAGAAGTTTGGCGCGGCCGCGCTCGTTGAAATAGAGCTTCAGCGGGATCAGCGTCATGCCCTCACGGTCGACCGCACCCATCAGCTTGTTGATCTGCTTGCGATGCAGCAGCAGCTTGCGCGGCCGCTTCGGCTCGTGATTGAAGCGGTTGGCCTGCAGGTATTCGGGGATGTTGGCGTTGATCAGCCAGATCTCGCCATCGCGCGAATCGGCATAGGATTCCGCGATGGTCGACTTGCCGCTGCGGACCGACTTCACCTCGGTGCCGGTCAGCGCGATGCCGGCCTCGATGGTGTCCTCGATCGCATAGTTGAACCGCGCCTTGCGGTTCTCGGCGGCGACTGTGATCTTGGGTTCGTGCTTATCGGCCATCAGGACTTTTTCAGGAGATCTCGAATCTCGGTCAGCAGTTCGACCTCGGGTGAAGGCTTCGCCGGGGCCGCGGGGGCAGCCGCTTCGTTGCGCTTCAACTGGTTCATCAGGCGGATGATCATGAACAGCACGAAGGCGACGATGAAGAAGTTCAGGGTGAGCGTCAGGAAGTTGCCATAGGCCAGCACGGCGCCCTGCTTCTTCGCATCCGCCAGGTTGGTCGCGCTGACCGACTTGGAAAGTGCCAAGAAGTAGTTGGAGAAATCGAGGCCGCCGGTGATCGCGCCGATGATCGGCATGATGACGTCGGCGACGAGCGAGGTGACGATGGCGCCGAACGCGGCGCCGATGATGACGCCGACCGCGAGGTCGACGACATTGCCCTTCATCGCGAATTCGCGAAATTCCTTCAGCACGCTCGCGTCCCCCCTCGGTTTTGCGAGGAAACCTCGCGAGTTTCCCCGGTACTCGAAATTCCCTCGGACCTCAGTTGATCAGCCCAGCGTGGACCATGGCGTCGCGGACTGCGACGCGGGTCGGCTCGGAGATCGGCACCATCGGCAGCCGCAGCTTCTCCTCGATCTTGCCAAGCAGCGACAGGGCGTATTTCACCGGCGCCGGATTGGACTCGATGAACAGGTTCGTATGCAGCGGCATCAGCTTGTCGTGGATCTTCAGCGCGGCGGCGACATCTCCCTTCTGCCAGGCGGCGTGGAACTCCGAACAGAGCCGCGGCGCGACATTCGAGGTGACGGAGATGCAGCCATGGCCGCCATGCGCCATGTAGCCGATCACGGTGGCGTCCTCGCCCGAGAGCTGGTTGAAGTCCTCGCCCATCGCCGCGCGCTGCTGCGACACCCGCACCATGTTCGCGGTGGCATCCTTCACCCCGGCGATGTTCTTCAGCTCGAACAGGCGCTTCATGGTGTCGACGGACATGTCGATCACCGAGCGCGGCGGGATGTTGTAGATGATGATCGGAATGCCGATCGCATCGTTGATCGCCTTGAAGTGCTGATACAGGCCCTCCTGCGTCGGCTTGTTGTAATACGGCGTCACCACCAGCACGGCGTCCGCTCCCGCCTTCTCGGCGTGCTGGGCGAGCTCGACCGCTTCCTTGGTGGAATTGGAGCCGGCTCCGGCCACCACGGGTACGCGCCCCCTGGCCTCGGCAATGCACCATTCGACCACCCGCTTGTGCTCGTCATGGCTGAGCGTCGGGCTCTCGCCGGTGGTGCCGACCGGCACCAGGC
>JBARNF010000462.1:0-1528 GCA_049802835.1 Bradyrhizobium sp. | reverse complement strand
CTCCAGGGGTGCGCGACGGGAATCAGCATATCAGGAGAATCCCCTACGCAACCCCCGCGCTGACCATGGGCGAATGCAAATTTTTGTGACAGAAATCTTGTGCTGATATTTTATGCAATGTGCACATATTTTAATCATAGGCATCGAGCGGGGGGCCGCCTCAGGCTTCCGCCGAAGGGCTAAAGATTTGACAGAGCGCGCATTTTCGTACCTGACCTGGGTTGGCACAGAGCCTGCTAACAGGTGCGCGCTGGTCGGCGATTGCCAGCCGGCCGGCCGGAGACGACATCGACATGAAAAAAATCGAGGCGATCATCAAGCCGTTCAAGCTCGATGAGGTGAAGGAAGGACTGCAGGAAGTCGGGTTGCAAGGCATCACGGTGACGGAAGCCAAGGGCTTCGGCCGCCAGAAAGGCCACACCGAGCTCTACCGCGGCGCCGAGTATGTCGTGGACTTCCTGCCCAAGGTGAAGATTGAAGTTGTGCTTGCCGACGATATGGTCGAGAAGGCCGTCGAAGCGATCCGCCGCGCGGCGCAGACGGGACGCATCGGCGACGGCAAGATTTTCGTCTCGAATATCGAGGAAGCCATCCGAATCCGAACCGGGGAATCCGGATTGGACGCCATCTGAACCGCCGGTCTGGCCGACCGCAGCAGGTTCACGACGCAGCTCTCAAGAAAAGGAATTCTCGCCATGACGACGGCCAAAGACGTGCTGAAAATGATCAAGGAAAACGACGTGAAATACGCCGATTTCCGCTTCACCGACCCGCGCGGCAAGTGGCAGCACGTCACCTTCGACATCTCCATGATCGAGGAGGACACGTTCTCGGAAGGCCAGATGTTCGACGGCTCCTCGATCGCCGGCTGGAAGGCGATCCACGAGTCCGACATGTGCCTGATGCCCGATCCCTCCTCCGCGGTCATCGATCCGTTCTTCGCCGAGACCACGCTGGTGCTGATCTGCGACGTGCTCGAGCCGACCACCGGCGAGCCCTACAGCCGCGATCCGCGCGGCATGGCGAAGAAGGCGGAAGCCATGGTGAAGTCCATGGGCCTCGGCGACACCATCTGTTTCGGCCCGGAGGCCGAGTTCTTCGTGTTCGATGACGTGAAATATCGGGCCGATCCCTACAACACCGGGTTCAAGCTCGACCAGGTGGAGCTGCCGACCAACGGCGACACCGACTACGAGGGCGGCAATCTCGGCCACCGCATCGGCACCAAAAAGGGCTACTTCCCGGTGCCGCCGCAGGACTCGGTGCAGGACATGCGCTCCGAGATGCTCGCCGCCATGGCCAAGATGGGCGTCAAGGTGGAGAAGCATCATCACGAGGTGGCCTCCGCCCAGCACGAGCTCGGCATGAAGTTCGCGCCGATGGTGTCGATGGCCGACCAGCTGATGATCTACAAGTACTGCATCCACATGGTCGCCAACATCTACGGCAAGACGGCCACCTTCATGCCCAAGCCGGTCTACGGCGACAACGGCTCCGGCATGCACTGCCACCAGTCGATCTGGAAGGA
>JBARNF010000461.1:0-4547 GCA_049802835.1 Bradyrhizobium sp. | reverse complement strand
GGATGAAGAACATGCGCGGCTGCTCGTCGAGCATGTGGCTGTGGATCGCGGTCACCTCGATGTCGCCGTCGCGCAGCGTGCGGATCAGCGGATTGACCTCGTCGCCCGTCACCAGGAAGTCGCCCGTGATGGCCGCCTTGCCGTTTCCGGTCGGCTGAAAGTTGATCCCATTGGCGCCGCCCATCGCAGCGTTGACCGTCATGCCGCCCTCGGTGGCGGCTTCGCGGCGCGGGATGCCGAACTGATAGACACCGCCGGCAGCGGTCCCTTTGGCGCGCATGATCGCGTCGAGCTTTGCCGTATCGAGTTCGAGGGCCGGCGCAGCGCTGGCCGTCGTGGCCGGCGGCTCGAACGGGGTCTTGCTTCCGGTCGACAGCGCGTCGCGGATCGCGGCCGCCATCGTCTCGGGGTCGCCCTGGCCGCCGACATGCATGTAGAAGGTGGCGGGCGACGCCCGCAGCACGTGGTTATGGATCGCCGTGATCTCCAATCCGCTGTTCAGGAGCCTTGTCATGACAGGCGTAATCTCGGTGTCGAGCAGGACGAGATCGCCCATGACCATCGCCTGGTCATGCATCGGCGCGAAGGCGACCCAGCCGCCAAGCGCCAGCGCCGGCTTGATCTGGACGCCGTCGAGGTTCACATGCAGGTCGGATCGCGGCAGGCCGTAACGGTGGACCTCGCCGCTGACGGTGGCGGACTTCCCGAGCGCCGCATCGACCTTCTTCCAATCGATCGCTTGGGCCGCGGCAACGCTGGGCAACAGCGCGGTCACAGCCAAAGCGGCAATCATTCTGTTCGTCGTCATGATGTCACTCCTGATGGTTGCCCCTCAAAGCGTCTTTCCAAAGCGAGGCAGGATCAGCCGACTATCAGCCGACATCTGGCCTGCCCCGACTGCAGTCACGGCTTCAGCTTGTTGGTCGGTGTGATGCGTCTCCTTTCTGGCGTTTCTGCACCAGCCACCTTCCAGGTTCTCAGTGGAGATGCCGCAGTGCGGACCCATTCGGCGCGCCCTTGCTGAGCTCCTGGACGTCTCGCAAATGACGACGACGGAGCGCCCTGCAAGGCCGCGAGCCAGCCATGAATGGTCAGGTGCGATCGTCGGCGCGCGGCCGGGATGAGACGTGGGTGTGCTGCAAAATCACTGTCCGTGCGGACATCGATCAGCATCGGCTCCGTCGAAGGACCGGCGAGCCGCCACAATGTTTCTGACGTGATCGAGATGTTGCAAGTAGACACGCTGCGCCCTTCTGAAACCAGGACGCGATTCTTGGGCATGTCGCCTCGCGGGGAGATCGCAATCCCCGTGGCGCCGATCAAACTTCGTTTGGCGATCACTGTCAATGCGGGCGGAAGTGACGACGACGTGAGCGGCCTGGTTCCAGCTCAATACCGGTAAGCGCTAGTATCGAGGTAGCGTCTTCAGATCCAAGATGGATGCGAGGGTCGAACTTCCTCCCCGTACGGAATCGAGGCACGTCGCAGCCATGCGCAGCCCGAATGAGCCGAGATGTCCCGGTTTCCTGTCGAATTGTGCTGCATCATTCCGGCTCTTCATATCCAATAGGTCGAGAACCCCTTGGATTGCGGGCGCGCGCCGACAAGCCTGGCTCGATGATGGCGACGATGTCGACATCGCGATGCGGCAATCGCGGAAGCAAGGCACGCCAATGGCCGTGCCCGCCATATGGCAGCGGATGGTGGGGGAGTGGATCGTCCCGCTTGCGGTGCGCAAGGGAATGTCACTAGTGTATCTGCTCGTGCCCGGTGTCTCCACCCCCCTCCGCGACCACTGGTTCCGGATCTCGGATCCATCGCAAGTTCAGCCTGATACGTTGGATCGGGCTCACCACGGAGCAGAAGCAGTGTTCAAACCGGAAAGCTTCCCGATCGAGAAGATCTTCGTTCCCGAGAAAATGCGGAAGGCCCTCAAGCCCGACGTGGTTCAAGAACTGGCGGAGAGCATTCTCGACATCGGACAACAGGCCCCCATTGTTGTTCGGCGGGAGAAGGACCGCTTCGTTCTGGTCGAGGGGCTGCATCGGCTGGAAGCCTGCAGAGCGCTCGGAGAACGCGCGATCGTCGGGCTGTTGGTCTCGGCTGAGGAGGCGCGTCAGAAGCCACCGGGGTCCCAGGCTCTAGACCTGGAATTGCAAAACATGGAGCGGCTCCGAAAGCTCCGTCTCGAAAGGGAGGCCGCGGAGAAGCTGGCCGGGACTTCGAGAACGGACCTGGCGACGAACGCTGCGACGCGTCAGCGAGAACACCCGGAGAAGACCAGCCGGAGCAAGTTGAAGGCGGCGCCGAAACAATCGGGTCGCGAGCGTTCAGGATCAACAACGAGGACGCTGTCGGATTGGATCAAGCAACAAGAGCGCAGTGGTGGTCGCTATTGATGGCCCACCGAGATGCCGCCGGCGACTGCCCCGGAGCGGACCGAGGAAAGCGGCGCGATCTCGCATGTCGAGATACGTTCGCACCGGATCACTGTCAGTTCCGCGCGACTGAGCCAGCCTGTCTTTGGTCCAAGCCAAACTCTACGGCAGCTTATGGGCGGTACGGCTTCCGCGAACGACACACGCCAGCTGGCTTTCGTCCGGCAAGCCGCATTCATCCCTCGGAGCGACCGAGCAGAGCGAATGCGACAGCGGCGAGACCGAGCGTACACGCAGCGACCACGGTGAATGCCGTCATGTAGGCGTACGGATCGTTGCGCTCCAGCAGCGCGCCGATCAACGCGATCCCGAATGCGAAGCCGATCTGTCGCATCGTCACTGAGATCGCCGATGCCGTCGCCGCACGATCGGACGGCACAGCCGAGACGGCCGCAGCCGTGATCTGCGCATTGAACACCGCGCAACCGCACCCGCCGATCAACAGAGCGCCGACGACGGCCCAGATGGCCAGTGGCGCGCCGAGGTCGCGGGCCGCGAGCGCGAGCAGGAGATCCGCTCCACCCACGACCCCAAGCCCACCGGCAAAGTACCAGCGCGCCGGCAGCTTCGCTGCCAGCTTGGCGCCCATGGATGGCAGCAGGACCATGGGCACCGTCAACGCGGTCAGCAGGAAGCCCGTTGCAGCCGGGCTCAGCGCCATGGGCCCTCTGGCCATTTGCGGCAAGTGGACGAGCAGGGCCCAGAATCCGATCGAGCCCGCGATAGGGACAAGGCACATCGCGACAAATCGCGACGAGCCAAAGAGCGCGAAGTCAAACGCGGGCGCAGCG
Organism: Bradyrhizobium sp.; assembly: GCA_049802835.1. Classification (GTDB taxonomy): domain Bacteria; phylum Pseudomonadota; class Alphaproteobacteria; order Rhizobiales; family Xanthobacteraceae; genus Bradyrhizobium. The sequence continues at coordinate 1,318 of JBARNF010000461.1, read as the reverse complement.
TGCTGCCGCTCGATGCGGATGAAGAGCGCCAAGGCGCCGACGCACCCGCCAACCACGACTGGGATCGGGATGACGCCCGATCCTGCAGGTCGGTGACCGGCCAGCATGAGGGACGCGAGCGACCCGACGCACAGCGCGAGTGCTGCTGGCCCGGCCCAGTCCAGTGGAGCATACGTTCTTGAAACGGGCTGGTCGCTCGCGGTTCGAGCCGTCAGCAGCACCAACGCGACGCAAATCGGCAGGTTGATCCAGAACACCCAGGGCCATCCCGACACCGCCGCAATGAGAGCACCCAGCGGCGGCCCGGCCACCATCGACGCGCCGATGACTGTCCCGCATATGCCGAACGCCCACGCCCGGCGAGGACCTGGATAAGCGACCGCGAGGAGTGCCGACGCGGACGCCGTCAGCGCAGCGCCGGAAATCCCTTGCAACACGCGCCAAGCCAACAGACCGGAGAGGGTGGTCGCGGTCGCACACAGTGCCGACGCCAAGGCGAAGACAACAGCGCCGGTCATGAACATGCGCCGTCGCCCGTACCGATCGGCGACCGAGCCCGCCAGCGGAAGCGCGAAGATCAACGCCAGACTGTAGACGTCGATCACCCAGGCCTGGTCCGCAACGTCAGCGGAAAGGCTGGATGCAATATCCGGCAACGCCGCCGACAGCGCGGTGAGGTCGAATTGAAACAAGAAGCCGCTCACACACGCGGCGATCAGCGTTGATAGGGCACCACCAGCGCGCTGCGAATCCACGGTCGCGTGGTTCGCCGTGCTATTCGCTGGGGAAGGCGAGGTGGGTGTCCGGTTTGACGAAGAGGCGTTTGGCATGCCGCTGTCATGCCGCACCACATCGGCCAAACGCGAATGATCGTTCCTCAAAACGGCATGAATCGATATCATGCTGTTGGAGGACCTGCCCCAAGGACCAGCTTGATGACCCGACGCCTGCCACCTTTCGGCCCGCTCCTGGCGTTCGACGCTGTCGCCCGCCACCGCTCGTTTACGCGCGCGGCCGACGAACTCGGTGTGACCCAGAGCGCGGTCAGTCATCAAGTGCGCCGTCTTGAAGACTTCTTCGGCGTGAAACTCTTGAACCGCCTCAATCCCGGGATCGAACTGAGCGGCGACGGCGCAAAATTACTCGGCGAACTGGCCCCCCTCCTGGACGGAATGGCGGGCCTCGAGCCGGGCTTGCGCCGTCGACCCGGCCGGCGGACGCTGCGCTTGGGGGCAGGCTCTTCGTTGGCCGCATGGTGGCTGGTTCGCCGGCTGAGAACCTTTCGCGCGCTCCACCCGGACATCGAGATCGACTTCGT
>JBARNF010000460.1:0-22897 GCA_049802835.1 Bradyrhizobium sp. | reverse complement strand
CCGATTGCGGCGAATTGCTGAGACGATGTTGGCGATTTGCCGGAGTGGCTGGGGAATAACGATGTTGCCGTTGATCGAAGTCTCGCAACGCTGCGGGCCGGCGTCCGGAGCCGTCATTTCAGTAACTTGCAAAGCGGCGTTCGCGGCAACTTAGAACGATTCAAAAGTGTTCGACCGCCTTTCGAACTTCTTGTCGAAGGCGCGCCCGCGTTTGTGGCAAACGCCCCTTCGTGGCGGTGAAGCAGCCTCGCCGGCGCCGCGATTACGGCGCCGGCCTCTCGAAATCAAACGAGACCGTGCGTCGCGCTACCACGGCATCTGGTTCATGGCCTCCCATGCGGAGCCGCCATAGGGGGACGGCACCACCTTGATCTTCGCCATCATGCCTCCGTCCTCATGCTCGAGAATATGGCAGTGATAGACGAACTCGCCGACCTGCGAGAACGGAATGTCCAGCACCACCGGCTTCGACGTGCATTGCCCGCTGCGCCACTGGTCGATGCTGCAAACGCCGTTCTGAGCGTCCATCACTTCCGGCACGTTCGGGGTCGCGACGCCGAGCGGAACGTTGTCCTGTAGCATGCCGCCGCCGATGCTCCTGTTCAGCGACACCGACAGCGGCGTGTTCTCTGCGGCCTTGCTGTTGATGGTCCTGAACCGGGTCTGGTGGATGTGGAAGTTGTGGTTCTCCGTCGAGAGCTGCACCAGCTCCCAGGTCTCGTGGACGGGGCGCTGTCCGGCCGCGAGCGGCAGGCAGACGATATTCTGCGCCGGATCGAACTGACTGACCGGAAGCTGCGTCCCCGGCACCGGGTTGCCGTTCTGATCGACCTCCTCATAGCCGAGGCCGAACGTGCCGTCGTCGTTCAGATCGGCGAGGCCGAAGAAGATCCGGCGGCGGTGTCCAGGAGGCAGCGGGCGGCAGCCGTCACGCAGCGGCGTTGCTTTCGCGTATGGCACCTTGGCATCGAGGATGCCCGACGGCTGCATCGTCGCCAATGCATCGCCCCTGATGTCCAGACCGTAGGAGATGTGGTTGCGCCAGCCATGCTGGTGGAAGTGCACCTTGGCGAGATCGACCGCGGGCCACTGATCGCCGCTGCCCATCGTCAGTCCGGCCATCTTGAAGGTCGCGGACGCCGACCGCCCCGGGGAGGCGATCGCCCCCGTCGCCGGATCCCGATAGGTGACGAAGACCTCGGTGCGCGAGCTCGGCATCATGACGATTTGGCTGACGCAAACCGGCTTCGAGTGGAAGCGGGAGCTCGGCAACGGCGGACAGGGCACGACGCGGAAGCGGGCGCCGCCGAGCCGAACCATGGTGTCCATCGTGGTGTCCTGCGGCAGGTTCACGCTGACGCCGTCGACCGAGATGAGCTGCATGACCATCGGCTTCTGCGCTTCGTCGTCGGTCAGTTGGAGATTGTAGGACAGGCTGCCGGAGGCGTTGGTGAGCCGCCAGACCTCCCCGTCGGGATCGGTCATCTTGATGGTCGGAAACGTCCGGCCATTGACGGTGAAGAACCAATTGCCGCCGGTAAAATTGGAGCCTTCATCGGCAGTGTTGTCGACGCCGGGGCACGAGCCCTGACGGACTTCGGAGCTGTCCGCCGGAAATTGCGCGCAGAAACCCGGATCCTGCTGATTGATCACTTCGCCCGGCTGCACGGCTACCGGGCCGCTGTCGAGCTGCACCGTGCCCCCGGGCGCAACCTGCATGTCCTTCAAAATCAGATGGCGGACGCTCGCTTCGGAAAACGGCGTATCTCTCGCGTCGCCGTGCGCGTAGTCCGAGACCTCGCCGACCGAGATGATGCCCGCCAGGCCTTCAGAGACCTGGTTGAGCGAAAGTCCGTGGATATGCGGATGAAACCAGAATTGCCCCGACGGGTGATTCCGCGGGATCTCGATCCGGTAGTCCGCATAGTCCATCTTGTTGGAGCCGTGCTGATGGGTCGTCTGTGGCACCGGCATGCCATTGGCCGAGTTGTAGATCTGCACGAAGACGTAGTCGCCGAAGGTCTGGTCGCTCAGCGTCGGAGCGCGCGGTTCGACGATCAATCCATGGGTGTGCAGATTGGTCGGATTGCGAAACAGGTTGGCCTGACCTGGGTCGGTATTGTGATTGACCTTCGCCGGGTCGAGTTGCGGCAGCTGGTTCACCAGCCTGATCTTCAGCGTGTCGCCCTTCTGCAATGCCAGTCGCACGCCGCCGTAGTCCGACACCGCGGCGCCGGCCGGGCACTTGTTGTCGTGGGCGGGCCGCCGACAGATCTCATAGACCCAGCCGGTGGGGTTCATGGGCGAGCCGCCGGGTGGCGTATAGGCGATGGTCGAGACCGGCTTGGCGCGGGCGATCATCAGCAGATCGAGGACGCCGTGCGAGCTCCTGAACACCGTCGGCTCGACCAGATCATGGGCGCCTACGGCGGTCCCCGCGCCGACCAATCCGGCCAGCAGCGCGGCCGCCGATGTCAGTGATCGCAGTGTTGGCTTGTGCAGACGCCCGACTAACATGCCTGATCCCCATTTGGCTCGCGTTACACTCGATGCGAAACGATGCAGGCACCCCAGCGCGGCGACCGAGCTCGACCGATTCGCCCGAGCCCATCAGTACGCCGGCGCTTCGCACCCTCGGCCTTCGTCGCTAGGGATGTCGGATGTCTCCTTTGTGTCCGTTTCTTTCGTTTTGTGAGGATTGCAGTTCGACTCTTAAGAATCGATCTAACAACATGGATCGGCCATGTGCGCTGTGCGCGTGGTGCACGAGAGCCGACACAAAAACGACAACCATCTCTCGTAGCTCGCCAGGATCGGTTCTGATTAGGTCGTGCGGGAGGCGCCGCGAGTGCGCCGGATCCATTTGTGAGTGATCCGCTCTTTGGGAGGTCATAGGATGCTGCTTGCTGTTGTTCTCACGTTGGTCTGCAACGTGACCGGCATCTCCTGCGCAACGCCAACCGCCGAAATCATCCAGAAGGCCTACGAGCAGGAAGCGCCGGCATCCGGCGTGCGCCACGACAAGGGCCTCAAGATCGTCGAGGCGACATGTGACGGCGGCAATGAGAGCGGACGCTTTCTGTGTCAGGTCTCGTTCGTGTCGGAGGACGATCCCGACAAGCGCCTGTATTTCGATATCGTCTCCGCCGCTCGCACGGATAAGGGATGGGTCCTGACGAGCGGATTGTGCAAGCGCTAGGGCCCGTCCGCGCGAAAGCGGCGAGCTTAGATCCAGCGGAGACGCGCTCCCTTCGGATCATGCCCATCCTCACAATTGACGGCGCCCTGAACGGTGGCGCGGAGGCATCCGAAGCGCGTTGGATTCGGGCGACAGAAAGGGCGGCCCCGCCTGGGCCGTCGGAGGCGCCGTGGGAGTAGCCGGCATTTGCACGAGACTGGTCCCGGTCGGATTTGTCAGTTGGCTTGAGGGCGGCTGCGGAAAGGAGAGCACGGCGAAGTCCTCGCCCTTTTGCAGCGTGACCGATCTCGCCTCCACCTGGCGCAACGTCCAGCCCTGATAGTCGGCGCCAGTTCTGATCCGCAACGGCATCTTGCTGCCTTGATCGAGGAAGACGGCCAAGCCGTTATCTCCGTTCACGACGGTCCCGACCAGCGAGAGCTGCGGCCGCTCCGGGGGCGTTGGCTCCTGCACCACCGGAGCCGCCGCGATGGCAGGCGGTCCCGCATCGGCCGCCGGAGGGCGGCGCGACGGCGAGAAGATCGGGCGCTCGCGCGTCGCCGACAGCTGCTCGAGCGGAATGCCCCACAACGGGTTTCCGGTTCGCGATGGCGTGCGCTGCGCGACCGGTGAGTCCTGCGCCCCTGCAGCCGGCTGCTCGGCGTCGACCGCGCCCGAGACCTCGAGCCCGGCCGGCCTGGCGATGCCGATGGCCGAAGCAGTGGCCAGGACACAGCAACAGCTGATGAGGCAAAGCCGGGCGAGACTGCTCATTGCGGCCCCTGCCATTGTCCGGAAACCGTCATCAGCACGCGGAGCTGTCCGCTTTGTGTCGTCGACGGTGAGCGCGCTTCGACGACCAGCTCATCGACGAACAAACATGGCATTCCGGCCTCCAGGTCATAAAGGATGGGCTGCAGGGCGGGTTGGCCGACCTCGAAATTCGCGATGACGCTGATATGACCGTCCTTGGCGCGAGGTCCCTGCAGATCGAGTTGCGATGACGAAATGCTGCCGCCGTGCCGGGTCACTACGTCGCCGAGACGCTGCTGCAGGGCAGCTCCCGCCACCGTGACGGTCGTGCCTTCGAGAAAGGCGGGTCCCGCCATGCCGGCATCTCCGCCGCTGTCCTGATGCGTGGGCGCCATGGCGTGGGCGTCCAGCAGACGGAGTGTATCGGCGAGCGAGACCAGCTCGGCGCGCTGATCGAGCACGCCTTTGATGGGCAGCGCCGTCGCAGCGATCAGCACCAGCAGCAGGCCGCCATAGACGATGGCGGCGATCGAAGGCGGCGCGGGACTGTCGGTAAAAAGCTTTGCGACCTTCATGTGCCGAGTCCGGAATGGGGTTTGATACCAGCTTCGATATGGAAGTGCTCACCGGGGTCGTCAGCCGAGCGTGTCGTCGGCGCGACGAACGTCGCGTGCGTAAAGTGCGCCGACTGCTCGATCAGTTTGACCAGCGCAGGCGCGTCCTGGGTCATGCCCACGATTTGCAGCTTGTCCTTCTCGATCCGCAGCTCGGTCACATAGGTGTTGTCTGGAAGGATCCGGGACAGCGCCTCCAGCAGGACGACATCCGCGGCCATCTCCTGCTTGCGGCGCATGAGGCCTCTCAGCGCCGGATTGTCGGAGCCGTCCGGATCGAGGCGCAGCGCAGCGCGCCGTTGCGAAATCCCGTGCGACAACAGAGTTTGTTGCTCCTCCAGCTTTCCGCCGATGTTGCTCGTCATCGCGACAGATAGCGTCGCCGAGACCGCTGCGGCCAGCAGGACGGCCGTCAGGGCGCGGCTGGTGCGGCCGACGTCGAGTGATCCGCGCAGGCGCTGCTCGGTCAGCCTCGTTCCGCCGGTTGAGCCGAGCGGGTCGTCGACCTTCGCCAGCGCAGCCTCCGGAGCTGCAAACAGCACGATCGATCCCGCGCTCCAGGACTCGGCAACGCGGATCAGTGGATCGAGCGTCGTCCTTGGTGCTGCGATCACCGTCGTCGTGATGCGTTCACCCGATATCTCGACCGGGGCCGTGTAGCCGAACACCGCCTCATTCGCTGCCCACGGCGTCAAGCGATCAAGCTGGGAGCGTATCATGGCATCGAGAAACTCGACGGCGCGCTTCGGCAGATCCAGCGGCCGCGACAGGAAGCGGTACGGCATCAGCATGACTTCGATCCGGCTGCCGCGCAGGGCGGCCCGCCAACTTTTCGAGAGCGCGGGAAGGGGCGCTTCACCGTCGGTCAGGACGACCTGCCAGCCGGGCGGCGCCGGTCGCCCGGGTTTCGCGATCATCCGCATGATGAAAACGTTGCGTTCGGTCTCGATCAACTGGATGGGCGGCTTGATATTGAGCCGACCCGCCGTATCGACGACGGTTGCGGCGACAGAGCCGATCCATGCCGCCAACTCACGGCGCAGCCTCGTTGAGATCGCCATCACAGTGCCTTTCCTGATTGCTTGAGCGTCCCGGGGCCAACGACATCATCGCGCCAGGAGAGGATCCGGTAAGGATCGTCACCGTCGCCGAGCAGGATGACCGCCTCGGCTGCGGCCCGGCGACCGGCGTCGAAGCTGATCGTGATCCATACGCGCACGGCATCGGCGACCTCCAGCGTCGCTCCCGCACGTGCCGGCCCGAGCGATGTCATCGATCGGATCTCGCGGCGCAGGCCCGGCCGCTGCGCGAGAAAGCTCTTCAGCAGATCCTGGGTCATCCCGGGAAGCGAGGCCACGACTTCAGGCGCGGCCTCCAGCGGGTCGATCTCGCGCCGGCCGCTGAACACGGTCACGAAGGGCATCGCCCGGTCGACCAGCGCAGGCGGCAGATTGAGCACCAGCCGCAGTTCCTCGACGTTTTCGAACGGCGCGGTGCGCGGCATGTGGTCCGCCCCCGCGGTCCGGTAGAGATCGCGCTCCACATCCGGAGCGGTATCGGCGGCTGGCGTCCGCCAGCCGACGATCCGTTCGGCATACGCGCCGGCGTCGTCAGCGCGCGCGCCGAGAACCTCGAACAGGCTGGCCAGCATCTCCTTTGACGCACGGTTGAGGTCGATGCGGGCAGCTTCCGACCGGAACGCGACCGACACCCGTGCATGATCGAGCCGAAATGAAAATGACCCGGCCGGAGCGCGTAGCGACTTTGCCGACGATGACAGTTGGTAGGCCGTGAGCTCGAGGCTTGCGGAGACCAGCGCGGCGGATCGCAAACGATCATCCTCGAGCGACAGGCCCTGGGCGGTATTGACGAGATAGACGGACAGGACTCCTGCCAATCCCGCCAGTGAGATCAGGATCCACAGCGCAGCAACGAGGATGAAGCCGCCTTCCCGATCATCGCCATGACGATCCCGGCACATCATCGTTGCTCCGTCGGCGCGGGGGCACGCGCGGTGGTGACGTCGGTCAGCAGTGCCTGCTGGTCGCACTTGTTGTCCGCGGCGCGGCATACGCTGTCCGCCGGCGCGGAGACATGGATGACTGCGATCCGTGACATCGACAGCACGCTTCCGCCCCGTGCGTCCCGTACCGTTACCAGGACCGCTGCCGGCAGCCTCTCCGCATTGCGCCACGACGGCTTCCACACCCGGTCGGCGCCCGCATAGGCGAACGTCACACGATATGGCGCCCGCAGCAGCACGACCGGCTCGGCAAAATTCCGGGCGGTTGCGCCGCCGGGCGCGAATGTCGCGCGCGTTCGGGTCAACGCCGCGCCATCGCCATCACCGGTTTCGGCGATGCGAACCATATCGAGGCCTCGGCCCCCATTCGGTCCCAGCGACGTCCGCGCAAGTGTGATCGATGCGTCCGATCCGTCGAACAGAACGGACTTGGCTTGGCCATCCGGCCGGATGAACTCGGATGCGGCGATATCGGCGCTGATACGGTCGAGCGCAACGCTCACGGCCTCGCTGCGCTGGATGCGATGCAGGCCGCGATCCCAATTCGGCAACCATTGCGAGGTGATCGCAAGCAGCGTCGAGACGAGCAGCCCCATCAGCGCCAACGCCACGAGGGCTTCTATCAAGGTGAAGCCCGATTGGGCATTGTTGGGCCGCGTCGACATCACTCGGCTCGCCGTCGAAACAGCCGGACCGTCTCCAGCTCCATGGTGCCGCCCGATGGCGATCGAACCTGGAGCGTGATTTTTTGCGGTAGCCAGGCGGATGCGTTCGCGGGCGCGCCGACATCGATCGCGAATGGCTGCGTCTGCGCGCGCCAGAGATGGGCCATCGACAGGCCGGACTGCGTTGCAGATGCGGGGGGCACACGGGATGGAAAGGCCAGCCACACCGCGTTGAAGGCGGCCTGCACCAGCGCGACGTGCTGCTCCAGCTTCCTGCTGCCGCGCGTTGAGGACCCCATGAGCGCACCGATGGTGACGAGCGAGACGGCCACGATCGCGAGCGTGACCAGCGTCTCGATCAGGGTAAACCCGGCCGTTGCCTTATTGTCTCGAGAGACCAGCGTTCGGGACAATTTCGATCCTTCCGGTCAGCCAGTTGACGTGGATTTGGTAGCCTGCATCGAGATGCGTGAGCGTGATGACGCCGCCGCAGGACATTCCTGACCCGAAGAAGCTGATGGTCTCGACAGCGGGCCGGTTGTCGCAATTCCGCGGCAGCCGCGTCTCGAACCGCACATCATCGGGGAAACGAACGGCCTGCCCATTGGTGCCGGAGCGGATCGAACGCGCCTGCGTGTCAACTCGCGTCACGACCTCGCCTCCTCGCCTGATCGCGGCATTTCGATCGGCCTTCAAGACCGAAGCGACCTCGATCGCATAGGCCTCGAGACTCGGCCGCGAGGTCTGCCGCGGGACGGCGGGCAGCAACACGGCCGTCATCAGAGCAACGATCGCCAGCGCGCATACGACTTCGATCAGAGTAAAGCCGGCCTCGTTACCGTCCCGGCTGCACGTCGTCATTTGGCGCCGATCGTGGTTGAGGAGGAGATGTCGGCCGCGAGATCCGCGCCGCCTTCCTGTCCGTCCGATCCGTACGACACGATATCGTAGAGCGCGTGCTGCCCGGGCGATCGGTAGGCGTAGGCGTGACTCCAGGGATCGCTGGGAACGTTTCCTCCCTTGAGATACGGTCCCGCCCAGCCCGGGATAGCTGAAGCCGGCCGGACCAGCGCAGCCAAGCCTTCCGATGTGGACGGATAGCGTCCGGTATCGAGATAGAACAGATCGAGCGCGCTCGAAAAACTCTGAATTTGAATTCGCGCGGTCTTGACCCGCGATTCGTTCAAGTAGGACAGCACGCGCGGCCCGATCAGCCCCATGATCATGCCGATGATGGCAATGACGACCAGCATCTCGACCAGCGTGAAGCCGCGCTGGCGGTCGTCGCGCGCAATATGAGCCTGCCGCGCCGTGCCGTCGCTCCCTGCCTGTTTCATCTCATGGTTCATCTGCTGCTATCCGACGAGTTGCGTCACCGACAGGAGTGCGGTCATCACCGAAACGATGAGGCCTCCGACAACGGTACTGATGAGAATGATCGCGGCGGGACCGACGATGCCGACCATGCGATCGAGGCTGCGCTGCAGCTTCGCCTCGTAGAACTCGGCGATGCGGCCGGCAAGGACCGGCAGCTGCCCGGTCTCCTCGCCGATCCGGATCATGCGTGTGGCCATGGCGGGCAGGATGTTCGTCGTCGCAAGCGCCTCCGACAACTTGCCGCCATGACGAACGCGGTCGGCCGCGGTGCTCCACACCGCGCCGCTGCCGGTGACGGACATGATGTCGATCAGGATGCGCAATGTCGCCGTCAGCGTCAGGCCACTGCCGAGCAGGATCGCCAGATTGCGACAGAACACGCTGGTACGATACGATCGGAACACGGCAGCAAAGCCCGGCAGTCGGCAGACCTGCGTGATCACGGCGACACGGACGCTGGCGCGGCCGAGAAGCAGCAGAGCGGCCGCGATGACCGCGCTCGCCAACAGCGCGAGGGCTGCGCCGTTGCCGCGCACGAAATCGGAGATGTCGAGGAACGTGTTGATGGTGGCGTCGGTCTTGGCGCCGAAATCGCGCAGCACCGCGGAGAACTGCGGCAGCACGTAGATGAAGAAGAACAACATGACCAGGCAGGCCGCGATCAGGACGAAAAACGGGTACTGCATCGCATCGGTAAGCTTGCGACGCATGGCTTCCGCGCGCGCCCGCTCCGCGCCGAGCACGTCGAGCACGTGATCGAGAGTCCCCGAGACCTCGCCGACCCGTACCAGCGCGACGTACATGGCCGGAATTTGCGCAGGATGATGCGTCAGCGCTTCGGCAAAGCTCTCGCCAGCGAGGATGGCCGATCGCAACCGGCTGACGATCGGACGCAGCCGTCCGATATCGGCGTCGCCGGCCAGGAGTTCGAGCGAGTCCTCGAGCCTTGCGCCGGCCTTCAACAGCAGCGCCAGGTCGCGCGTGAAGGTCGTGACATCGCCCCGGGTCGGACCGCCGAACCAGGCCAGGGCGTCGCGTGCGACGGAGCTCTCGGCCTCCTCCTCGACGGTCTCGATCGGCAGCAGCTGCAGATACTCGATCCGATCGGCCACCTCCTTGGCCGTCGCAGCCGCGATCGTCCCGTGCACGACGTCGCCGTTCTGGGTGAGCGCGCGATAGCGAAACGTGCTCACCGGCTCACCGTAACGTCGCAACGCGCAGGACTTCCGCGACCGACGTGGCCCCGGCCCGGCACTTGGCGACGCCGTCATCGAGCATCGTGGTCATGCCGTTGCGAATGGCGCTGCGGTCGATGACAGCCGCATCGGTCGCACCTTGGATCAGCGATCGGATCTCCTGATTCAGTTCCAGCACCTCGAAGATCCCCAGCCTGCCACGATAACCGGTGCCGCCGCAGCTGTCACACCCCGCCGGTTCATAGACCGTGTCGCCGACGGCGAAGCTCGCCGCGACATAGCGCGGGTCCGCGCAGAGATCGTCATGGCGCAGCACCTTCTTCGATCTGCAACGCTCGCATAGCCGGCGGACCAGCCGCTGGGCGATCACCGCCCGGAGCGTCGATCGCAGCAGATAGTCCTCGACGCCGAGATCGAGCAATCGCGGTACGGCAGCTGCGGCGTTTTCGGTATGCAAAGTGGTCAGCACGAGGTGGCCGGTCAATGCGGCATGGACCGCCACGTGAGCGGTCTCGCCGTCGCGCACCTCGCCGACCATGATGACATCGGGATCCTGCCGCACGAAGGATCGCAGGGCGGAGGCGAATGTCAGTCCGATCGAAGGTTTGACCTGCGATTGGTTGATGCCGGGGATCTCATACTCGACCGGGTCCTCGATGGTGAGGATCTTCCGTGTCGGTTCGTTGAGGATCGACAGGGCGGTCGCAAGGGTCGTGGTCTTGCCGCTGCCCGTGGGCCCGCAGATCACGATCATGCCATGTGGCAATGCGAGCAGGCGGCGGAGCGATCGATCGTCGTGGGCGGCGAAGCCGAGCTTCTCGATCGCGAGCAGCCCGCGATCCTTCGGAAGCAGCCGGATCACCGCCGACTCGCCATACTGCGTCGGCATCACCGCAACACGAACGTCCAGCTCGATCCGGCCGACGCGGAGCCGCGCAGCGCCATCCTGCGGCAGACGTCGCTCCGCGATGTTCAGCCCGGCGACGATCTTGATCCGCGAGATCACGGCCTGAGGCAGCACACCGGCCGGTTCGGCGACCGGCTTCAGCAGGCCGTCGACGCGCATTCGGACCGACAATCCGCTGCGCATCGCTTCGACGTGGATGTCGCTGGCGCGCAGTTCGACGGCCTGCTCGAACAGATCGTTGACGGCGCGCACCACCGGCGCTCCGGTGGCGAGATCGCGCAGGCTCTCGATGTCATCGTCGCGCAGTTGCGGCTGCTCGGCGCCGGCGCGTGCCGGGACCTCGTCGTCACCGGAGAGCCGGTTCAGGGCCGTGGCAATGTCGTCGGCCGAGGCCACCACAAGCTCGATCGCGCCACCGAACACCAACTCGGCGGCGCGTGCGGCCGCGGTGTCGCGCGGATCGGCCACCGCCAGGCACGGCTTGTGTTCGGCGGATCGAAACGGGAGGACCATCGTCTCGCGAAGGAAGCGCCGGGAAAAATGCTCCGCCAGCGGCTGGCACGCCAGCAAATCGGACAACGAGATTCGTGGCAGACCAAGCTGTCGGGCGATGGCGTCGGCGAAGTCGGCGGCCGAAAGAGCTGTTGCCTCCGATGATCCCGTCCCGCCATCTTCGACGGCTACAGTGCCGGCCGGTCCGGCGCCGAGCCAGGCCAGCCCGCTGCCGCCTTGCAGATGGTCGGCCAATCGAAGAGGAGGAGCAGTCGAGCTCATGGCGCGTCCCGTGACGGATCGTTGTCGATCACCTCATTGCCGAGGGTGGCGTGCGAAGCACTTTGTTGTTGATGTCAAACATGACACTTATGAGATCGAAAGATTAGAACAACTACAAACCGGGAGCCGGCGCGTCCGCGCTACCGTCGCCTGCCGGTCGTGGCCGCCATTCGATCGCGAGCCGCTGGCCGTCGATGATCTGATCGGGCGACAGTTTGGACGCGACCGCATCGCGAATGCGCAAATAGGGGTCGCGTTCGCGCATGGGCGCCGCGGCTGCTGCGAGGGTCAGCCATTTATAGGCCAGCACAGGGTCCTGACTTACGCCGTGCCCCTTGTCATATGTCAGGCCGAGCAGATGCTGCGCCGCCGGGTCGCCGCATTCGGCGGCTCCGGTGTAGAGCTCAGCCGCGGCCTCGTAGGATTGCGGGACGCCGAAGCCGTGGTCGTACATGTAGCCGAGCACGGTCATGGCGCGCGGATGTCCGCGCTGCGCCATCGGCGCCAACAGCCGCGCAGCCCTGACATAGTCACCGCGTGCGAATGCCGCCCATCCTTCGCCAGGCGGCCGGGCGTCGGCCGCAGCGACGCCGAAGGCAAGCGCCAGGGCAGCAATTGCCGTTGTCGAACGCCGCATCATCGATTGACCCGCGGCGTCTGAAGCTCACTCGTGGACACTGGTTTGATGGTGCCGCGCAATTTCGACCGCAGTTCCTCGGCGACGTAATGGGCATCGGTGCCGTCGCGGATGATCTGCGGACGGATGAAGATGATCAGTTCGGTCCGTCCGCTGCTGCGATCGTTGTGGGAGAACAGGTCTCCAAGACCTGCGATCTGGTCGATGCCCGGAATGCCGTTGCGGGTGCCCTGATGCGTTTCGCTGATGAGGCCGGCCAGCAGCACGGTCTGGCCGCTGGCCACCGCGACCGAACTCTTCACCTTGCGCTGCGCGACGGTCGGCGTGAGGCTGTTGGCCGTCGCCGGCGAGACGTTGCTGATCTCCTGCTCGATCTCCAGGCGCACGTTGCCGTTCTCGTTGACCCGGGGGGCGACGCGCAGGATGATTCCGGTGTTGCGGTAGTCGATGGTGTTGACGACGGTGTTGCTGGTCGTCAGCACCGTGGCGCTGCCGGTCGAAACCGGCACCTGGTCACCGACCTGCAATGTCGCGGACTGGTTGTCGATCACCACCAGTGAGGGGTTGGACAGGACCTTGACGTCGGTGACCGTATGCAACGCGCTCAGGATCGCGCTTGGCTGGGATTCCGATCCGAGCAGGAAATTGAACCCGGGGAAGGCGCGGCTGAGGAAGGCGTTGGTGACCGATCCCGCCGCCGAGGCGACCGTCGTCGGGGCCGATGTCGAAGTGGTGTTGAGCACTGAGCCCTGGTCGGGCTTCAGACCGAGATTCTTGCTGGTGAGATAGGCCTGCACGCCGAAGTTCAGGGAGTCGTTGAGCGTGACCTCGGCAATGGTGGCGTCGATCGCGACCTGCAGCTGCGGGCGATCGCACTGCCGCAGCGTGCTCTCGATCAGCCGGTAGTTCTCCTTGTCGGCATAGATCAGGAGCGTGTTGTTGACGACGTCGGGCGTGATCCGAACCCCGTCCATCATTGGCTTGGAGCTGCCACGCGACTCCGATCCCGGATCGGCGCTCGCCTGGGTCGGCGGCGGTGCCCCGCCGAAGCCCCGGTTGGCGACGAGGCCGTTGTTGCCCTGCTGCTGGCTCGAGAAGCCGCCTGATTGGGCCGTCGCGCCGGAGGCCGACAGGCGGTCGCTGCTCGAGCTGGATGACGCTCCGGAGCCAGGGGCGAGGTCGTTCGACGACACCTCGGCTGCGCTGCCCGCGCTGCCGATGAACATGTCGTTCAACACCCGCGCCATCTGGCGCGCCTCGCCGTATTTGACGCGGTAGACGTGGACGCTGTTGCGTTGCGTGTTGGCGCTGTCCAGCCGCTTGATCCAGGTTTCCGCGGTGTGCAGCAGCGCCGGCTTGCGGCTGATGACCATCACCGCGTTCATGCGGCTGACGGTCTGGAATTTGACCATGTTCTGGCCAAGGCCGCTGTCGCCGGCGTCCATGATCTTTTCGAGCTCGGCCACGATCGGTTCGGGGTTGCCATTGACGATGGGAAAGATCCCGACGGATTGTCCGCGCATCCAGTCCGCATCGAAGCTCAGCGCGGCATCGATCGCGGTCCGGCGCTCGGCCCCGGTCCCCTGAATCAGCAACAGGTTGCGGCCGGGATCGGCGCGCACCGTGCCGGGCTTGAGCGCAAAGCTGTCGAGCAGCTTCAACAATGTCGAGGCGGAGACATATTGCAGAGGGAGTACTGAGATGCCGTAGCCGGGCTCTGCAGAGCCGCCGGGATCCACGTTGCCGGCACCGACCGCGTCGCCGAGAGGGATCAACCGGTAGCCCGAAGTATCGCGGACCAGCGCCGTGCCGGATAGGCGGAGCGCGTTCTCGAGCACGTAGGCGACGTCGGATTTGGGGACCGGGCGCACCGAGGACAGACTGACGGTACCCTGGATTCGTGGATCGATGGTGTAGCCGACGCCAAGCACATCGCCGAGGACGACCTTGGCGACGGTTGCGATCGGAGAATTCTCGAAGTTCAGCTCAAACCCGTTGCCGACGGGCTGCGACTGGGCCGACACCTGCTGGACCGGAAGCGACATTGCGGGCGGCGCTTCCGCTCTCGCGTCTCTTGGGTCGTCGTTGCCGCCATAGATTTCCGCGCGGGCGCGGCGCGCTGCCGGTGACTGCTCGGGAAGGACCTGCTTGGGGTACCGGGGCGAAAGATCGAGCCGACCGACCTTGTCGAGCACGTCGTCACCGCGGCTGTCGCTCCCGATCGTCGCTGAATTGCAGCCTGCCAGCGCCATCGACACCACGGCCAGCGTTGCAAGCGTACGGCATCGCAGCCAACCGGGGCCCAACTTAGCAATCTCAACCACTCGCCCGCCCACCCGATCTGCCGAGTATGTTTTTGGTTTGAGGCACTCCCGGGCGGACGGCGGTTGCCGCCCGTCCCGGGTCGTTGCCGCTTGTCTGACGCGAGAAGAGGCCGCTGCTTGGAGGGCACCGGCCTCTGGTCTCGTCGGTCCGTTACCAGAGCCAGCCGACGCTGGCGAGAACCCGATCGGACATCGCCCCGGTCGCACTGTGGTCGATGACCTTGGTGTAGTTCAGCTTGTAGACCAGGCTCGGATTGGGGAACACGGCGAGGCCGACGTCGTGGAACGTCATGTCGCCGCTGCCCGTCACATTGTGCAGGCCATTGGTAATGTCGGAGCCGAGCACGCCCGCGGTCTGGAAGTTCTGGCGGGTGTAGCGATAGAACGGCACGATATCGTAATCGTTGGGCGCCCTGAAGTGATAGGCGATCTCGCCGGAGTAGCCCCACATGTTCTTGCCGACGTTGTTGTCGTCGACGAGATCATTGTTGGCGCGGAGGTTCTCCGGATTTGAGAAGTTCACATAGGCATATTCGGCCCGCAGCTCCAGCCCGGTATTTGGAACGCGGTAGCGAGCCTCGGTATTGAAGATCGTCATCGCGTTCTTGCCGAGCGGCACCTCGCTGCCGTCCGGCAAGGTCGCATACGCACCGCGCGGCGTGACATTCGGCGAATAGTAGACCGCCGAGCTGCCGGCGAAGCCGGGGAGGAACGATGGTGCGTAGCTCAGCCGGAAGGTATAAGCGAGTTCGTTGCTTAGCTGTCGGTAGTCGCCGATCGGCGCGCGCGAGAGAGCAAGCGCCTCCGAGCCGCTGATGCCGCCTTCATAGCCGCCAGGATTGATATGACCATTGTCGCCGCGATGATCGAATCCGTCGCCGAAATCCTCCGCGCTCTGGCTGGCCTGGAATTGATAGTTCAGGCCGTCGACGATCTTGCCGTAGAAGCCGGCCGAGGGCGCATACCAGGTTGTCGGAATCAGTCCGTTGGCGATCTCCGGCCGCTGTACGCTGTAGAACAGCGTCGGCTCATGGTAGAGATTTGTGAAGGAGATCGGTATCAGATCGATACCTGGCGAGCGCAAGGTAAAGTGGTCGTTGAACTTGATGTCGAAGAAGGCCTGCTCGACTTCGACCGCGCCATGGAGCTTGTCGTCGTTGTCGAATGCGATGCCACCGTGCTCCCACTCCAGTTCCGCGTTGAACGTGATGTAGTCGTTGACCTGGTAGGTGGGCAGCAGCACCAGGCGCGCCATGTCGAAGCCGTTCTGCCACTGACCGTTGGCCGCCGCGTTCTGCATCGAGCCGAACTTGATCTCGCCGTACATGCCGATCTTCATGCCGGCAACCGGCGATGGTGCGGCGCCGAACAGGTCCTTGTTGGACGCCTGGGGCGGGGCCTTGAGATCGGCTGCTGGCATGAATCTGGGCTTGGGATCGGAATCGGCGAACGCCGCTGCCAGCCGTGATGACGGGGAGGGCGACTGCGCGCCGTCGGCCGTCTTCTCGCTGGCCTTGGAGTCCTTCGCACCGGCGAACGCCATGGCGTCGCCGACGGACTTGGAGGACTGCGCGGGATCGGACGCCCTGGCGGGATTGGCAAGCGCCATCGCTTCGGCCGGCCGCCTGGACGCCAGCGATGCGGATTGTCCGACGCCGGTCGTCTTCTTGGCTTTCGCGTCCTTGAGCTCAACCTGAAGGTTGTTGATGCGCTGCTCCATGGAGTCGATCTTCGCCATCAGTGCCTTGACGGCCGCTCCCTCGGTTGACCGGGGCGACGTAGTTTCGGCCGCCTGGGCCGACGCCGCGGTCAGCGCCGCTGTCGATACGGCGGCCAGCAGCGATGACAAGAGCCTGCCATGCCTGCGAACCGGACGAATGCCATTGCCGAAAATCGAAGTATCGCCGTGTGAAGACACGTTGCAATCAACGCGTCTCCCCTTGCAGCTAATCAAGACCATCAGTCGAACCTCCCCATAATAGACGCGCGGACGCACGCCCCTTCACCCGCATCGCCGTGAACACTGCCCAGTGCACATCTGCGAGCCATTCGCGTTAGAAACCCGCAATGTCGATACTTGGGCTCGCAGGCGATGCTCGCGTGTCAGCACTTGGGCGGCGACGTGCGGAGGTCGTTGCGCGGCGACGCAACGCCTGGCGCCGATGGTCGCGCTGGCCGCCGTCGCTATCGGAGTAAGTGCTGTTACTACTTACGGATTGTCGCCAGATACAAACATCGCGAGCAGAATGGCGGTCGGTACAGCGCAGAGATGTATTCACGCATGTCAGGCGTGACGTGACGAGCCGCGCCACACTTCGTCAGCGATCGAGGCGGTCCATGACGAATTGCGTTCCCGTCGTGGCGCGGTTCGGGCCATGCACTGGAATTCAACGATAAAGCGGAAGCGAAGGCTGCTCGATTGCGGCGAGACTACGCATGATCTGCTGACGGAGATGTCGTCGAGACCCATGCGACCACCTGTCGCGCACGATCAAGGCAGCCGCCCTGCAGAGAGATGCGCCGATTTAAATAGATTCTAAACGGCAGACTCGGACCAAATGCGAAAGTTATTGAAACGATAACAAATCAGTTGGCTCGATTTTTCATTTCGAGCGGCTCTTGGTCTGCCTCTCATCATTACGCCGCATTACGTAATCCTATTGTCGATCGATTAGTGCGGGTTTGGTTGCCATTCGCTTGAGTATTCCCGCGAGTACCGGGATCGACTGGCATCACAAGCTATACCAGGACCGTTGATGTTCGATTTTACCTCTTATGGTCTTGACGCGTGTGACCGAGTTCGCCGCAAAGCGGGACGAACGTCTGGACCGGGACTTGGGATGAGCCGATTGCGTCGCTTACTCGCCGCGATCTTCGGGGAGGCATTATGAACGCTGTCCATCGGTTGGAGCCGGCGGTCGGACCGTTGCAGAATGTTCTTGGCTATCTCACCAAGATCATTCGGCACAACGAACGCGTGGTCGAACGTTTGTCCGACCATCGGCTTGGGGACGGACACCGCTTCGTTTTTCATCAGCACGAGCTGGAGAAACTGCCCGGCATCACTCAGAATACCTTCGACGCGGATGGCCCCGTGTGGCTCTCCGTCGAACGGCTCGTCGCCACCGATCCGCCCGCCGTCACTTCTGACCTGGCGATGTGGATCGAGGTGTCGGCCGATCCGGACCGGCGCCCGCTGGTCCGACAGCGCGTCACGACCACGGTGCATGAGGCGGAGAAGGATCGGCTGATCGCGGCGGGGCATGCAAGAGCCGAGCACTGCTCGCCGGCGATCGCGCACGACGCGTCCGCCCGGCTCTGGAACGTGCGATTGCACTTGGAGCAGCGCCCGGACATTGTCGAGCGTCTCGATCGCTATCTCGCCGACTCGTGGGCTGCGTGGGCCGCTGCTGAACGGCCACGTCGTCAGACCATCGCGGTCCACCGCCGGCTGCGCGAGATGGCCCGCGTGGCGGGAGCAGGCGGCATCGATCGCAGCTGCGAGATCGTATGGGGTGTCGGCGTATCACGATGGCTAAGACAGGGCCATGAGTTGGATCTGCCGTTGCTCGAACGGCTGGTCGAGATCGAGATTCTCGAGAACTCCGACGGCGAAATTCGGATCCGGCCCCGCATGGTCGGCGCAACGGTCAATCTCGGGGCATTGGAGGCGCTGACATCGGCGGCGAAATTGGCCGGTGACAACGCCGAACGGCTGCTGGAGACCATCGAGCGCGGCGGTGAGCTTTCGCCCTTCCAGCCGGAGAGCTTCGCGCCAATTCTCAGCGTCATCAGCTCGCAGCTCGATCCGCAAGGCATCTATCGGCCGACGATGCCCGACTCGGCGGTCACGCTGCAGGAGGCGACTGATCAGCTGACGATCTCCGATCGCTGGGTGATCTTTGCGCGGCCACGCTCGGACGCACTGCTGCTGCGCGACATCGCGCGCCTGAAGCGCGCGATGGAATACGCGCCAGGGAGCGCGTGCTGCCTGGACGCGCTGACTCACCTTCTGCTTGGGGCTCCGGACCACGAGGCGAAGGACCGCCTGCGCCGGCGGCTGTCCGGAGTGATCGGCCACCCCATCGATATCGTGCCGGCTGCGCAGGTCGCTGCCGATCAGGGTGATCTGTTCTTTCCGTTGCCGACGAACTCCGACCAGATGGAGATCGTGCGCCAACTCCGGCGATCGGACGGCCTCGTCGTGCAAGGTGCGCGCGGGCCCGACCGGTCCGCCGCGATCGCCAATCTGGTGTGCCATCATCTTGCGCTGGGGCTGCGCGTCCTCGTGGTATCACGCAACGAGACTGCGCTCGCGCGTCTGTCCGAGAAGCTGCCCCGCGCCATCCGCGAGCTCACGGTCGAACTGACCGGCTCCGACAAGGACGTATTGAAGCACGCAGAGACCGTGGTCAGCCGGCTGCTGTCGATCGTCGACACCATGGACCTGCGCGCGCAGGCCGAACAGATCAATCGGCTCGAGCGCGACATCATCGCGACCAGCTACGAGATATCGCGCCTCGATGACGATGTCGCCGACGTCGCCAGCCGCACCATGCTGCATTCGTCGGGCGTCTCCGATCTGCTGCCCGACGCACTGGCGACGTTGATCGCCGATCGCGATGCGTATGCCTGGTTCACCGATCGGCCGTCACGATTTCTGAGCGAGACCGACCTGCTGGCTTCGGCGGCCGATCAGGCCCGCCAGGCGCGGTTGCGGCTGGCCGGCGATCTCAAATACGTTGACGACGATCTTCCAGCGATCGCCATGCTGCCCGGCGCCGCGACAGCGATGCGTCTGCACAAGGATCTGCAGTCGACTGCCGAGCGGCCCGACGGGGAAAGTCGTGATAGCCGGCTGACCCGCGATATCATCGCGACTCTCGGGTTGGAGGGGGCCGACAAGCTTATTGCCGACCTCGACGCGCTGGCGGCCGCCCATAGGGTCATAGCCGACGAACCCTGGCTCGCAGCGCTATCACCGGTCGGAGCCCATGCCGACGAAACCTCCGTCGACGGCGCCGCGCTCGTCGATTTTGCCCGGGATGCGTCGTCCCTGCTGTCGCGACGCGCTGGCTTCTTGGCTCGCCCGGTGGAAACGCCCGCGGACGCCTTCGCCAACCAGGAGCTGCTCACGGTCGTCGAACGGCTAGCCGTCGGAGAAAGGCCCTTCGCGACGTTCTCCCTGTCCGGACGCGGCTTGAAGCAGGCTGTGGACGCGATCAAGCTGGCTGGCTTCGCGCCGAAGACCGCGGCCGATTGGGGCCATGTTCGTGACTATCTGACGTGGCGGCGTCACCTGCATTCGCTCGACGCCCGATGGCGGTTGCTGTCGGCGGAAATCGGAGCGCCCACGCCCGAGCCGGAATCCGCCCACACGGTCCACGGTCATGAGCGCATCACCAAATGCGTCGAGGTCGCGATCGTGATGGCGGCGCTGGCCAAGCGCAACGTCCTGACCACGATCCCGAAGCTGTCGATGTCCGACGGCGAGACCGCCGCGTTGCTTGGCGATGGCCGGAGACTTGCCGCTCTCGCGGCTGCCGTGAGAAGCGCAGCCGGCCGCATCGCCGACCAGCGCACGGAGCTCACGCGGCTGAACCAGCTGTTCGGCGGTTGCGGCGCGTTCGCAGCCCATGTCCAGGCCGACGTGCTCTCGCAGATCGGCCGCGATGACGTGAACCCGCGCGAGATCGAAAGGCGCTGGATCGCCATCCGCAGCCGGCTGCAGGCGCTGCATGATCGGCGCCAGGACGTCGAGCTGCTCGACGAGGTCTGCCGGGCGTTGACCGAGGCGGGGGCGGGTGAATTCGCCCGGCGCATCCGGACCGAGCCGGCAGATCAAGAGGGCGGCGATCCGGTGCTCGTTGCAGATTGGGTCATGGCCTGGAACTGGGCGGTGCTGATGCAGCAGACCGACGGTGTCGGTCAGCATCAGCGCCTGCGCGATCTGTCCGACCAGCGTGTTGCATTGGAGACGAGGCTGCGCGAGCTGCTCGAGCAGGTGGTCGTGGCACGGATGCATCTGGGCTTCGCGCAGAACACGAGCAGCAACGTGAGGCAGGCGCTCACCGTGTTCATGATCACGCTGCGAAAGATGGCCGCGACCTGCTCCGGGCCCACGGCGTGCCGGCTGCGCCAGGTCGCGCGCGAGGCGCTGGAAAGTTGTTATGAAGGGATCCCATGCCAGCTCATGCCGGCGTGGCGCGTCGCCGAGCAGTTGCCGGCGCGGCTGGGCGCGTTCGATCTCGTCATCATCGACGACGCCTCGCAATCCGACCTGCGCGAACTCACTGCAATGCTCAGGGGGCGCAAGGTCGTCGTCATCGAGGACGATCGGCAGCCGGGGGAGATCGTCGAGCCAGGCGATCGCAGCATCGAAGCCATCGAGCATGCCGTTCTGCGTAGTGTTCCGATCGCGATTCGCCAGTTCCTGCTGCCGGGCGCCGCGCTCTGCGATCTCGTCAAGCTGCTGTTTCCGGACCGGATGATCAGGCTTCGCGAGCACGCCCGCCGGGTCGATCCGGTCGCGCTTCCGACCACCGCCTCGCGGCCGCAATCCGCGGAGCCGCAGACACCGTCGGGCGGTGCGCATCCGGCAGCTTCGGCGCTTGTGGACTCCGCGGACGGACACCTGCCATCGGTCTCCTCCGCGACGCGTCCCGCCTCTTCGCTGGAAGATGAGATCGCCACGGTGGCCGAAAACCTGTCGTTCGCTCGGCTTTCGAGGGGGCAACGCGACGAGCCGACGATCTCGATGGAGGGCACGGCGCCGGACTGGCTGAGCAACCGGGCCGGTGGCGGCACGCCGAACAACGAGGCGCGCGGGTCGGCGCGTCATGCTGCTGATGAGAAGCTCGCTGCTGCATCGCCCGACGCGCCCGCGCCTGCGCCGCCAGCGTGGTTGCAGCCCACTGTGTCGATCACGGCCGTGGAGAACGAGGCGCACAACGGGGCCGATCGCTTCGCGGATCCGGCATTGTCGTCCTTGGACGACACGCCGGCTGCCGCCACGATGACTATTCTTGCACGCGAGGCGGAGAGGCTCGAGAACACGGAGGCGCGATCCGACTCCGAGCCGGTGCGCCGCCAAGCCCGCATTGATCATTCGCCGCTCTCGGCGCCCTGGCGTCCGCGGCTTGATGACATGGCGAAGCGGCCGCGCCGCTCGCTTCGCCGCCGCATCATGGCCGCCGCCGCAGTCGTCGCGGTGATGATGGTCGCCGCATCGATCTACTGGCAGCCGGCAGCCAGTCGAATCGCAACCTCCTGGCACACTGTCCTGAACCAACTCCCGGTGTCGTGGAATGCAGCCTCGCCGGCTGCCGCGCTGGCAGCAGGCACCGAGCCGCGCAAGGTCACCGCGGAGCGACTGATGCCTAACGGCAAGAGTGCGGCGGGCGGCGACGGCGCGATCGAGGCGATCGTGTCGCACGCCGTGCTGTATCAGGAGGACCCGCAAGATCCGCACGGCAAGCGCTATCTCGGGACGGTGACCTGGCACGTCGAGCCTGCCGCCGGGTCGGTCCCTGCATCGATCAAAGGGGATGTCGAGATCGACAAGCGGATGAAGGCGACGCTGTCGCTGCGCCCCAACCTCGAAAACGAGATGCCGGCGAGCCACCTCATGGAGGTCAAGTTCAACTGGCCGGACGACCCCACTCACGTCGGTGTCGATAGCTTGAAGGGCGTGAGCATGAAGGCCAGGGAATCGGGACGTGGCGCCCCGTTGTCGGCGCTGACCGCAAAAGTGACGCCGGCGTTTTTCATGATTGCGCTGTCGGCCGGTGACGTCGACACGAAGCGGAACGTCCTGCTGCTCAAGGGCAAGGAGTGGATCGACATTCCGATCGTGTACAGCGGGGGCGGCCGGGCGGTTCTGGCGATCGAGAAGGGAGCGGACGGTGAGCGCGCGTTCAAGGATGCGTTTGCCGCCTGGGGACAATGAACCGGCGAGGCTGCCCTCCGGCGGTTCTGGTCCGATGACCGGGATCGACGTCCTGAGGCAGATCCGGGCGCCGGACGAGGACGAGACGCCGGTCGTCACCGTCATCCATTCCGTGCCTTGTGAGCGGTGCGGCCGCATCGTGCGGGTGGCGTTGAACGCGCTACGTCCTCCCAGCTTTCATGATGTCGATGAGCAGATCGCGTGCCCCGATATCCAGGAGCGCCGAAGCAAGGCGGCCGGCGGGCTGCTGTTGATGATGTGCCGACCCCTGCAGCAATCGCTCGATGCCCGGTGCGATGCCGCCACGGTCGAGACGGCCGCTCCCGGCGGCGGCGAGGCTGGAGGGGTCGTCTGCCGTATTCCCGGTGTGTCGACTGCTCAATATTCTCCGAAGGAGGCGCTCAGCCGGGCCGAGATCTGGCAGGCGCACGGACACGACAAGCTGGCCTCCGGGCTTCGTGCGGCAGCCGCGATCGCGGAGCGCGGGCCGCTGGTCGGGCC
>JBARNF010000459.1:0-12011 GCA_049802835.1 Bradyrhizobium sp. | reverse complement strand
CGCCGATACGATCGTCCGCGCGGTCGGATGTTGGTCGTGCGCCCGCCATGTCAAACAACGTCCTGGACGATTTCGGTGATGTCCTTGATCTCGATCGCGCGACCTTCCGCGTTCAGGCAGCTGTCGGTGAAGTTGGTGATGCAATACGGACAGGCCGTCACCAGCACCTCGGCCCCGACATCGGCGGCTTGCTTGAGCCTGAGATCGGAGAATCGTTCGCCCTTGGGGGTTTCCATCCAGATCCTCCCGCCGCCGCCGCCGCAGCAGAGGCTGTTTTCCCGAGAGTCCTCCATCTCGGTCAGCTCCGCGCCGGGGATGCGCTTCAAGACGTCCCGCGGAGCGTCGAAGATCCCGTTGTGCCGGCCGAGGTAACAGGGGTCGTGATAGGTGATCTTCCTGTCGTACGCCCGAGTGGGCTTGAGCCGCCCGTCCTTCATCAGCTCGGACAGAAATTGGGTGATATGCACGACCTCGAAGTGGACGTTGAATTCCGGATATTCGTTCTTGAACGTGTGGTAGCAATGCGGGGACGACACCAGGATCTTCTTCACCCCGTGGTCGATGAAGGTCTTGATGTTTTCCCGGGCCAGATGTTTGAACGTCGCCTCGTTGCCCGTCTTGCGGATGCTTTCTCCGCAACAAACCTCCTTGGAACCGAGGATGCCGAAATCCACCCCGGCCTTGTTGAGGATCGTGGCCGTGGCAGAAGCCACCTTTTTCAAGCGCGGGTCGTAGCTGAGATAGCAGCCGGGGAAATATAAAATCTCCATCCCCTCGGTGAAGGTCTTGACCGACAGACCGTCCGCCCAATCCGCCCGCTTCGCCCGCTCGAGGTCGAAGGGGTTGCCCTCGGCCATGAGGCTCCCGGCCACGGTGACGACGGGCGTGACGGACTCGGGGAAAACCCCGTATTCCGTGGCGATCCGGCGCAACGACAGTCCGGCTTGGATCTGATTGACCCCCCTGGGGCAGCGCTGGGGGCAGGTTCCGCAGGTGGTGCAGCGCCAGATGTCCTCGTTCTCTATTTCCGTCAAACCGAAAACAGCCTGCCGGACGACTTTGCGCATACTGAAGCGCGTGACCCTGTTCCACGGGCAAACGACATCGCAAATGCCGCATTGATAGCAATATTGGAACGAGGCTCCGCCGTTCTCCTTGATGAGATCCGTAATTTCCTTAATCGGGGCGACGGTGTCCACGGTCGTTCCTGCCCTTTTTGCGCGGCACAATGTGCGTGCGGGTCTTCCCGCTCAAATCACGACTCCGGCCGCGGACGGCCACAATCCGGTATCGTGATGCGTAAATGCCCGGATTTTCGGCTTCGTACCTTGAGGTGTATCAAGGGCGCGGCGAATCTCCCCGCGCGGCGGCCTGCGCGTGGCGGACAAAGCCAGGTCGGGAATTGGCCGCGGCGGCCAAGCTTTCGCCGGTCCGCCGGCGCGATCGCCTCAGGCGAACACCGGCAGGCAGAACGAGGTTTCCAGGGCGTCGCCGCAGGCCGCGCAGGCGAAGCGGGCGATGAGCTTCTCGCACTTCACGCCGCGTTCGCGCCGATGCGTCAGGGCGAGCAAGCTTTCGCAATCCGGGCAGGCGCGAGGCATGACGATCGTCACCTCCATCTTCGGCACGGAAGCGCCGTCGCGGGTGCAGAAATCCTCCTCCAGGACGATGGTGCGGCGTTCGAAGGAGGCGATTCCCCAGCTTTCGAGATCGCTCAGAAGATCGTCGAAAAAGGCGATCGTCTTCGCCGCCTGCTTCGCGGCGAGCGTCCTGCCCGTTTGCGTGAACATGGATCGCGGCGCCGCCAGCGCGTAGGTCAGTTCCCGGCTCAGCGTGTGCACGAGCGCATCGATGAGGCCGCGTCCGCGCAGGGTCGCCTTGGTGAAGAAGGCGCCCACGCCCAACGCACCCAGCTTGTCGAGCCGGTCCGCGTCCTGCACGATGCGGCAGGCGCCGACACACGGAAGCCGGTCGTCGTAGAGCGCGCGCAGCGCCGCGAGCACGGCCTCGATATCGCTGCGTTCGACCCCGAACTCGGCGAGCATCCGCTCGGCCAGGACCGCCGCGTGCTCCTCTTCCGGAATGTCGTCCTTGTGGTATCCGCCATCATGAAACTTGCCGGCGACATGGTAGAGCGCCACGAGGACCGGAAGGAATGAATCGACCCCTTCCATTCCGGATATCTTATGGGCAATGGCCGCCGTGCGCCTCGTATGCTCCAGGAGGAAACTCGACGGGGCTTGATTGGATTCTCGGTTGTAGCGTGCTTCAGCCTCGACAAGCGTCGTCTCGATCCGGGCGTGAAGGCCGGGAAAGCGTGTCTCCAGCGTGTTTCGCACGGCGTTCATCGACAGCTCCTGCCTCGAGTCGAATACGCGCGGCTCCGCTTGCGCCGCGTTGCCAACTCATCTGCTTCGAGACGACACCGTCGCTGGCGATGCAATGCGATTTGTCAAAAGGAGCGCGAATTCGCACCTGCGCTTTCGCTTCCAAGACCGTCCGCTCTAACGGGCACGGCGATCAGCCGTCGAACGCAGAGTGAACCCGTCCCTATCGGCGCGATGTATCAGGCGCCGGTTGCCTTGCGCTGGCCTGGAAACGCGAGCGCTTCGGTCAGAAAGTAGGCGGCCTGCGCGTAGGAGGTGGGGCAGAGCGCGAAACACTCCTGGCACTCCCAGCACTCCTTCGCGGCGATCTCCGGAATGAACTTGATCTCCCGCCGTGGGCCTCTTTCGATGAATCCGACGGCGTTCTTCTGCTTGATCTCCGCGCAGTAGCGGACGCACAGACCGCACAGAATGCAGAACGACGACTCCTTCTCGAAGCGGTCCCGGTCGGCGCCATATTCCTGCGCCAGCGCCACCAGGTCCGGCGCATGCGGCGCATGCGCCAGGAGCTCCTCCAGGATCGTGCGGCGGATCTTGTCGACCTTCTCCGACCGGGTCCGCACCACCAGATCCTTCGCCACCGGGTAGAGGCAGGACACCACGTAGTTCTTGCGGCCGCGCACCTCCACTTCCACCATGCACATGCGGCACACGCCGTGCGGCTCGAGCTTCGGATGATCGCACAGCGTCGGGATTTGGATGCCGGCCTGCCGGGCGGCCTGCAGGACGGTCATCTCCTCGGTGGCCTTGACCGGCTTGCCGTCGATCTGGAGAAGGATCTCGCTCATCGCGCTTCGCTCCCGATCTGCGTCTCGAACTCGTCCTTGAAGTAGCGAAGCATGCTGCGCAGCGGATCGGGCGCGGTCTTGCCGAGCGCGCACAGACAGGCCACGCTCGTCACCTCGGACAAATCTTCGAGCTTCCCGATGTCGCCGTTCTTGCCCTTGCCCTGGGTGATGTTGGTCAGGATCTTCAGCATCTGCCACATGCCTTCCCGGCACGGGACGCATTTGCCGCACGATTCCTTGGTGAGGAAGTCGAGGAGATAGCGCGCCACCTCGACCATGTCGGTCTCCTCGTCCATGACCAGCAGGCCGCCGGCGCCGATCGGCGCGCCGAGCTTCGCCATCTCGTCGAAGTCGAGCGGCGTGTCGATCAGGCGCTCGGGGATGGAGCCTCCCATCGGCCCGCCGAAATGAACGGCCTTGGGGGTCTTGCCGCCCGGGCTGCCGCCGCCGATGTCGTAGAGGATGGTGCGCAGCGGCGTGCCCATCGGCACTTCCACCACGCCGCTGTTCACCACATGGCCCGACAGGGAGATGAGCTTCGTGCCCTTGCTGCGCTCGGTGCCGATGCCGGTGTACCAGTCGGCGCCCCGGCTGATGATCTCGGGGACGTTGGCCCAGGTCTCGACGTTGTTGAGGTTGCTCGGCTTGTCCCAGATGCCGGCGACGGAGGTGCGGATGTATTTCGGCCGCGGCTCGGGCGGATTGCCTTCGATCGAGCGCATCAGCGCGGAGGACTCGCCGGACACGAAGATGCCGACGTCGAAATGCAGCTCGACCTGCAGGCCGAAGCCGGAGCCGAGGATGTTCTCGCCCAGCAGGCCGTATTCCTCCGCCTGGGCGAGCGCCGTCTCGATATGGGCGATGAGCTGCGGCGAATCGTGCCTTGTGTAGATGAACCCCCGATGCGCGCCGATCGCATAGGCGCCGATGATCAGGCCCTCGAGCACCTTGTGCGGGTTGCCGGTGAAGAGGGCGCGATCCATGAACGCGCCCGGCTCGCCTTCGTGGCCGTTGACGATGACGTACTTTTCGTCCCCGGGCGCATTCTTGGCGGTCTCCCATTTCAGACCGGCCGGGAATCCGCCGCCGCCGCGGCCGCGCAGATTGGCCTTCTTGACCTCGTCGAGGACCTGGTCGGGGCTCATCTGGAACAGCGCCTTCGACAAGGCAGCGTAGCCGCCGAGCGCCAGGTAGTCCTCGATGCGCAGCGGATCGATTTTCGGATTGTCGCCGATCAGAATCCGCGTCTGGTGCTTGTAGAACGGCACCTCGCCGAGATGCACCGCCTTCTCGCCGCTGTCCGGGTGCGTGTACACGAGACGGTCGAGCACCTCGCCCTTCAGCGTATGCGCCACGATGTCCGGGACATCCTCGGGCTTGACCTCGAAGTAGCAGATGTCGCCGGGGCCGACGACGACGTTCGGCCCTTTTTCACAGAAGCCATGACAGCCGGTCGCCCGGACCTCGACCTGGCCGCCGAGTTTCCCGACCTCCTCCTGGAAGGCGCGCGCAACGCAGGCGGAGTCGAGGCCGCCGCAGGCCGCGCCGGCGCAGACCGCGATGCAGGGCTTCTGCGGATCGCGCGCCGACCGGATGCCCGCGCGAAGTTCTTCCAATTCAGCAGCCGAGTGGAGCCTCACGGTTCACCTACCGATATTGTTTGAGCACG
Organism: Bradyrhizobium sp.; assembly: GCA_049802835.1. Taxonomy (GTDB): domain Bacteria; phylum Pseudomonadota; class Alphaproteobacteria; order Rhizobiales; family Xanthobacteraceae; genus Bradyrhizobium. The sequence goes on along the minus strand of JBARNF010000459.1, from coordinate 7,167 downwards.
TCCGCCGCCTTGGCGGGCGTCATCCTGCCGTGATGCGTGCCGTCGACCACGATCTCCGGCCCGAGGCTGCAACTGCCGAGGCAGCTCCCGACCTCCAGGCTGAACCGCGACTCGCCATCCGTCTCTCCCGGCTTGATGCCGGTCAGGCGCTCGACCTCGTCCAGCAGCCGCGCCGCCCCGCGCAGATGACACGACATGCCGGTGCACACATGCACCTCGTGCCGTCCCTTCGGGGTCAGGCTGAAGGTCTTGTACATGGTGGCGATCTGCATCACCTTGCTGAACGGCACGTCCAGCGCCTCGGCGACCCGGCGCAGCACGTCGCGGGGCAGCCAGTGATGCTCGTGCTGAATCGCCATCAGCACGTGGATCAGGGCGCCGGGCTTGCCCCGGTGCTTGTCGATGATCCGGTCGATCTTGTCGTCACCCATGACGGTCGTTCCAACCTTCTTGTCTCGTGCCGCTGTCGGCCCTGCTGTTTGAATTCTCAGGCGGCCGCGACCAGCGCCTGGCTTTCGTCGAACCAGATCAGCCCCAGCTCGGCCAATACGTGGAGGTGCTTTGCGACGTCGGACGGAGCGAGGCCCAGGCCCTCCGAGAGGGCGCCCGCCGACACCGGCTTCTCGCGCACCACGCCCATGATCCGGCTCATCACCAGCTTGTCGAGCACGAGCTCCTTGAACAGCGCGTCGAACTCCTCGCTGCCGAAGAATTTCCGATATCCCTCGTCGGTGCGGACCGGGACGCGCAGCCGCTCGCGCTCCACCAGCTTGATGTAGGGGACGAGCTGGGTGGCGGCCTCGAGCCCGGACTGCAATTGCGCGAGCTCGATTCCCTCGGACGTGCCGAACGGCCCCAGGCTCTTCACCTTGCCGGAGAAGTCGTTCATGACCTCGGCGAAGCGGATGCCCTCGCCGGCCGACACCCATTCGAGCCGCAGCCGGTCGGGATCGACGCCGATGTGTTCGAGGATGCGCTTGGCGATGAAGGAATTGCCCAGCGCGTCGTAGTTTCCTTCCGGGTTGTAGTGGCAGTCGTTGAGATGACAGCCGCCGATGAACACCCCGTCGGCGCCCTTGGCGAACGCCCGGAAGATGAATTCCAGATCGACCCGGCCAGAGCACATCAGCCGGATCACGCGCAGATAGGGCGGGTACTGGAAACGCGAGACGCCGCACAGATCGGCGCCGCCATAGCAGCACCAGTTGCACAGGAATCCGACAATGGTCGGCTTGAACTCGGTCGCGGGAGCCATGCTCAACTCACTTCTTTGGTCGGCGGTGCGGGGTGCGGTCCATGCTTCAGCCTCCGAGCGCCGCGTCGATCTGACGGAACACCTGGTCGTTGGTGTAGTGCTTGAGATAGATGGCGCCCGACGGGCACTTGGCGTTGCACAACCCGTCCCCCTTGCAGAGGACCGGATTGATCCGCGCCTTCTTGCCGCGCGGCGTGTCGTGGAAGTCGATCGCGCCGTAGGTGCAGGCCGTGATGCAGGCGCCGCACGACACGCAGGCGTTCTCCATCACGTCGCACACCGAGCCGGACGCGACGACGGTGTCGTGCGACAGGAGCGTCAGCGCCCGGCCGGCCGCGCCGTAGGCCTGGCTGATCGTCTCCGACAGGTGCTTGGGATACTGCGCCGTCCCGCACAGATAGACGCCTTCCGCGGCGAAATCGACCGGGCGCAATTTCACATGCGCTTCCTGGAAGAACCCGTCCGGGCTCAGCGGCACCTTGAACAGCCGCGCGGTGTCCTCGCTGCCCGCCGAGGGGATCACGGCGGCGGCGAGCGCGACGGAATCGGCGTCGAGCGCGAGCTTCTTGCCCAGCACCGGATCGGTCACCGTCACCCGCAGGAAGCTGCGGCCGTCTTCCTCGACGGCCTCCACCTGCGGCTTGTCGTGCGGCTCGTAGCGGATGAACTTCACGTCCTTGTTGGATGCCTCCCGGTAGTAATCCTCGTTGAACCCGTAGGTCCGCATGTCGCGGAACAGCACGTAAATGTCCATCTCGCGGTTGACGGATTTCAGCTTCAAGGCGTTCTTCACGGCCTCGCTGCAACAGACGCGCGAGCAGTAGTTCCGATCCTCGTTGCGGCAGCCGACGCACTGGATCATCACCAGGCTCTGGGCCTTGGCGAGCTGCTCGTCGCCGGCGGAAATCCGCTCCTCCAACTCGAGCTGGGTCATGACCCGGGCATCCTCGCCGTAAAGGTATTCGCGCGGCTTGTACTCGTCGGCGCCCGTCGCGATGATCGCCGCGCCGTGCTTGATGTCGCGCAGGCGGCCCTTCGTCTTCACCCGCGTGACGAAATTCCCCACATAGCCGGAGACGTGGGTGATGGCGGCGTCGGTGATGACGTGGATCAGCGGGTGGCGGTACACCGTCTTCGTGAGGTCGGCCAGATAGGCCTGCACGTCGAGGCCCTCGATGGTGTAGTGCAGCCGGCGCGCCATTCCGCCGAGATCCGAGGCCTTCTCGACGAGGTACGTCTCGAATCCCTGCTCGGCCAGCGTCAGCGCGCTGGTCATCCCGGCCACGCCTCCCCCGACCACCAGCGCGGCGTGGTTGACCGGCAGCGAGAACTCCTCCAGCGGCTCCAGCTTGGCGGTCCGCGCCACCGACATCCGCACGATGTCCTTCGCCTTGCGGGTGGCGTCCTCCGGCTCCTTGGAGTGGACCCACGAGCAGTGCTCGCGAATGTTCGCCATGTCGAAGAAGTACTGGTTGATGCCGGCTTCCCGCAGCGTGTCGCGGAACAGCGGCTCGTGGGTGCGCGGCGTGCAGGCGGCCACCACCACGCGGTTGAGCCCCTTGTCGCGGATCGTGTCGGAGATCGCCTGGGCGGTGTTGGTGGCGCAGGCGAACAGGCTCTCCTCGGCATGAACCACATTGCCTAGCGTCTTCGCATAGTCGACCAGCGCGGGCACGTCGACGATGCGGCCGATATTGGCGCCGCAGCGGCACACGAAGACGCCGACCTTGGCGTCTTCTTTGGTGACGTCCTTCTCCGCCGGGTACACCCGGTCCTGGGTCAGCTTGCCGCGCCGCGATTTCAAGAGCTGGGCGGACAGCGCCCCCGCGGCGCTCGCGCTCACCACCGACTCGGGGATGTCGCGCGGACCCTGGAAGGCGCCGCTGATGAAGATCCCCGGGCGCGTCGTCTCGATCGGATTGACTGGGCTCGTCTTGCAGAACCCCTGCGGGCCAAGCTCGACGCCGAACTTTCTCGCAAACTCCTTCGCATCGGCCGGCGGGTTCAGTCCGACCGACAGCACCACCAGCTCGAATTCCTCCTCCTTGACGCCGTCCGCGGTGGCGTACCGGATGGTGACGTTCTTGCTGTCCGGAATCTCCCGGCCGATCGAGACGTAGCTCCTGATGAATTTGACGCCGGGCAGCTTCTCGGCGCGCTGGTAGAAGCGCTCGAAGTCCTTGCCGTAGGAGCGGATGTCGTTGTGGAAGATCGTCGCCTGCATGTCGGGGACGTGATCCTTGGCGAGGATCACCTGCTTCTGCGTGTAGGAGCAGCAGACCGCGGAGCAATAGGTGTTGCCGCCCGGGACCACCTGCCGCGACCCGACGCAGTGAATCCAGGCGACCTTGTGCGGATGCTTCTTGTCGGAGGGGCGCAGGATCTGCCCCTCGTGCGGCCCGGTGGCGCACAAGAGCCGCTCGAAGTCGAGGCTGGTGACGACGTTCTGAATCGTGCCGTAGCCGTAGTCGCCCCGCACCCGCGGGTCGAATGTCTCGTATCCGGGCGAGAGCACGATCGCCCCGACCTTGACCTCGATCTTCTCCGGTTTCTGGGTGAAGTCGATGGCGTCGTTCTCGCACACGCCCTCGCAGATCGCGCAGGTCTTGTCCTTCAGAAAGAGGCAGTCGTCGTCGATATAGCTGACGAGCGGGACCGCCTGCGAGAAGTAGATGTGCACCGCCTTGTTCAGCGACAGGTTCTGGTTGAACGGGTCCGGGATCTTGACCGGGCAGTACTCGGTGCAGGTGGTGCAGCCGGTGCACTTGTCCTCGACGATGTAGCGGGGCTTCTTGGTGAGCGTCACCTTGAAGTCGCCCGCCTGGCCTTCGACGGCGGCAACCTCCGTGTAGGTCATGATCTCGATATTCGGCTGCCGGTCGCACTCGATGAACTTCGGCGATTCGATGCACATCGAGCAGTCGTTGGTGGGGAAGGTCTTGTCGAGCTGGGCCATCTTCCCGCCGATGGTCGGCGTCTTCTCCACCAGGTAGACCTTGAAGCCGGCGGTGGCGAGATCGAGCGCGGCCTGAATGCCGCTGATGCCGCCGCCGACGACCATCACGTCCCCACGGTTGTCCGCGGGACTCCGGGACTGCGGCGCAACCAGTTCGAGTACGTCTGCCATTGCTCGTGATCCTGCGCTGCCTAAATCGCGTCCCGGATGATTTCCGTGATGTCCCTGATCTCGATGACGTCGCTGTCCTCCCGGTTCAGCCGGCTGTCCTCGAAATTAGTGATGCAATACGGACAGGACGTCGCCAGCACCTGCGCGCCGGTGCCGACCGCCTGATCGAGCCGCAGGTCGGAGAAGCGCTCGCCCTTCGGGGTCTCCATCCAGATCCGGCCGCCCCCGCCGCCGCAGCAGAAGCTGTTCTTGCGCGACTCCGGCATCTCGCTCAGCTCGAGGCCCGGGACCTGTTTCAGCGCTTCGCGCGGCTCGTCATAGATGCCGTTGTGCCGGCCGAGGTAACAGGGGTCGTGATAGGTCACGCGCTTGGCGTAGTCCTTGGTGAGCTTCAGCCGTCCGTCGGCGATCAGTCCGAAGATGAACTGCGTGATGTGAACCACCTCGAAGTGCACCATGAACTCGAGGTATTCGTTCTTGAAGGTGTGATAGCAGTGCGGGGAGGACACCAGAATCTTCTTCACCCCGTGGTCGACGAACGTCCGGATGTTCTGCCGGGCCAGCCGCTTGTACACCGCCTCGTCGCCCGTCTTGCGGATGCTCTCGCCGCAGCAGCTCTCCTCGGTGCCGAGGATTCCGAAGTCCACCCCGGCCTTGTTGAGGATCTCGACCGTGGCGCGCGCGATCTTTCGCCCGCGCGGGTCGTAGGACAGGTAGCATCCGGGGGAGTACAGGATCTCCATCCCCTCCTCGAAGCGCGGCACCGGCAGGTCCTTGGCCCAGTCGGCGCGCTTGCTGCGCGGCTCGCTGAGCGGGTTGCCCTCGTCATTGAGGCTCGCGCTCACCCGGCGGATCGGCTGGACGGCATGCGGAAACACGCCGTACTCGGTGGCGATGCGGCGCAACGCCATGCCGGACTGGATCTGCTTGACGTCGCGCGGACAGACCTGCGGACATTTTCCACAGGTCGTGCAGCGCCAGATGTCCTCGCTTTCGATGTCGGTCAGCCCGAAGGTCGCCTCGCGCACGATCTTGCGCATGCTGAACTGTCTGACCCGGTTCCACGGGCAGACGGTATCGCACAGCCCGCACTGGTAGCAGGATTTGAAAGCGTCACCGCCGCTCGCCTTGATGGCGTCGATGATCTCTTTGAAAGGGGCGACCGTCTCCATTCCCGTTCCTGACCCTGTTGTCTCGCCCGAAGGTCCTATCGCTTCGACGCGCGCGCGATGGTGTCCAGCACCTGCTGCAAACCGAACTTGTCGATCAGCGATTCCACCCCGACCTCGATGTCGCCCGGGCTCACCACCGATTCCTCGACTTCCTCTTCCCGTTCCTCGTAGAGCAGGGCCTCGGCCAGGCACCACTCCACGCACAGGGGTTTGGCGAGCGGCGGCTCGTCCTCGCACATGTCACATTTCAGCGGCAGACCGGAATCCGGTTCCTTGAACAGGTTCCTCGATGGACACGACGCCCGGCAGAAATCGCATTCGGCGTATTCCTTGCCGTCGATGATGTACCGGTCGCGGCCGGTGCATTCCGACGCCGTGTACTCGCCCGCGTAGACCGGAAGGTAGATGTCCTTCAGCGGCTCGCGCACGATCCGAATCCGCGACCGCGCCGGGTTGCTGCTGCTGTATCTCGGCTTCGCGTGAAACCCGGAGCAGACGAGCTCGCACGCCCGACAGCCATTGCACTTGTCGGCGACGATCGTGATGGACTTGACCGTCTTCTTAACCTTGCCCATCGCCGATGATCCCTCTCTGCGCCAAATCTTCGCCAACGTAGTCCAAGGACAATTCGTGCAGCGACGCCTTGGTGGGAATGCCGTCGCTGTCCCATCCCTTCAGCTCGTAATACGCATCCAGGAGCTTCGCTTCGAGCTCGGGGAAACGCTTCTTCCAATGGTTCTCCGGCGGCTTGTCGTCCGCGCGCCGCATGCCCCGCCGCACATTGATGGCGCGCAGCAGGGTGCGGTTGCGCGTGGCGACCTGCCAGAGGCCCTCTTCGTCGATGTCGATCCCGGTCGCCGCCGAGATGAGGGCCGGGTAGTTGTGGATGTGATAAGGAGGCTTCAGGGGAAACGACGACAGGCCGGCGCACATGCCCAGCGCGTCGTCGATGTAGTGCATCTTCTCCTGCCAATCGACGATGTTGCAGCTCGCTTCGACATCCGGATAATAGGGATTCGAGTATTCGCCGCGCGGCTCCCATTTGAGCAGGTAATCTTTGAACTTCTCGTCCGGGACCTGGATCCAGTCCTTGACGAACTCCTCCCGCTCTTCCTTGGTGGGGAACGGCGCCTGCGGGAACTGCCCCTCGATCTGGGTGATGTTGATCTTCTCGCCGGTCGCGTACATCAGGAAGTAAACGGGATTGAGCATGCCGAGCTTGAGCGGCAGCTGCTCGTGCTTCTTGATGGTGTTGTGATCGTAGGCTTCGGCGCCGTTGCCGATCTTGCGCGCCGCCCAGTACACGCCGTCCGCCAGCACGTCGCCGATGCCTTCGCGCCGCACGATGGCGTCGAGCAGCCAGAAGAACCGTCCCTCGGGGTCGGCCGGCATGCCGGGGAAAGCCGCGTCGGTCAGGATGCCGGCTTCGAGCAGCTCGAGCGCGAAGGCCATGACCTGCGGGGCCGAGAACCCGTCGACGCCGTATTCGGTCGCGCGCTGGGCGATGCGGAAACCGAAATCGAGATCCGAATACGCCGCCATGGTGTAGGTGAGCTTGGAGAAGCACTTCATCATGTAGGTGGAGACGCCCGGGATGGAGATGGTGGCGCCGC
>JBARNF010000458.1:0-5334 GCA_049802835.1 Bradyrhizobium sp. | reverse complement strand
GCCATCGCGCGCACGCAGCACGGTTCGGCCATGGTGGCCACCGGTAGCGGCTCGCCCGCACGAGGCTGCCAGTCGGGCGACGCGAACCAGCCGAACTTTTCCTCGGCAAGGAGCTCGCCGTCGCGGCGCCCGGCCTGCAGGCGGACAATCACCGCCTCGAGCTCGCGCCGGTCGAAGCTCTGCAGCAGGTCGCCCGACGACCCGATCCGGATCTCGACCAGAAGCTGCGGGTCCTGGGCGTTCATGTGCGCGATCAGCGCCGGCAGCTCCGGACCGGCGACGTGGTCGCTGATGCCGATGGTCAGACGCTGGCGCGAGCCGGCAAACACTGCGAGCGCGCGGTCGTGCGCGGCCAGCAGCTCACGGGCGGCATCGAGAAAGGCCGCACCCCGCCCCGACAGCTGCACATAGCGCGGCGTCCGCTCGATCAGCCGGCAGCCGAGCCGGCTTTCGAGCCGCCGCAGCTTCAGGCTGATCGCCGCCTGCGTCGTCTGCAGGGTCTCGGCGGCGCGGGTGAAGCTGCCGAGCTCGGCGATGCGGACGAAGGCCAGGACGGCGTCCAGGTCGAGCGGGTGTTCGGTCATTTCCAGCCGTTATGACTGATATCAGACTTGGCAACATATCCGATTGCCAAAGCCACATCTATTCTCATGCCGGACATGAGACGAGACCGCATCAGATGAGGACAACAATGCCCCTGCTCCACATTTCCCTGCAAGCCGGCAAACCCAGCGCCTATCGACAAGCCATCTTCGACAGCCTCTACCGGGCGCTCCGCGACGCGCTGGATGTTCCCGAAGACGATCAGTTCATGACCATCACCGAGCATGAGCCGGCGAACTTCCGCTACGGCAAGGCCTTCGGCATCGATCGCAGCGACGATCTCGTCTACATCCAGATCACCGTGTTCAACACCCGCACCGCCCAGCAGAAGAAGGCGTTGTTCCGGCGCATCGCGGAGCTGCTCCGCGAAAATCCCGGTATCCGGCCGGAAGACGTGTTCGTGACCGTTCTCGAAGCCGCCAAGGAGAACTGGTCGGTCGGACACGGCCTCGCACAGTTTGCATAAGACCGGCGCCGGCTTCACAATAAGGCAGCGTGCCCGCGGCGCGATAGGCCATAGGCTGCCATTGACCATCCTCCACCGCAAGATCGGGCTCAGTTTGCCAAATCTTTCAACCAGGAGGAAATCGTCTGGTTAAGATAGTCGGGCACTTCATGCTGAATGAAGTGGCCAACTCCAGGAACGATCTTGACCGTGAGATTGTCGGGATTTTCCATCCAAGACTTTTCCAGATCGAGAGTGCTCAGCAAAGCGTGGCTCTCCTCGATTCCGTGCACATGCAAGACCGGGCATTTGATCACGGCGTCGTAGATCTTCTTCATGGTCGGATCGAAGAGGTTGAGCGCAAACTGGGAAAAACTGTAGTTGGCTTTGTAGTAACTCATCATGGACAAGATGGACGATTTCGCGAAGGCGTCGATGTAACGTCTGTTGACCTCTGGATCGACAACCCAGTATGCCAAATCTTCCGCAGTCAGATTGTCGCCTTTGCCTCGAGCGAAGAACCGTGTGGCGTAAGCGCTGGCCCTGGTCTGCGCGATCGGATGGTTCCAGGGGAGCAATTCCTTCAAGATGGCGCCAGGATGAGGAATGCTGAGGACGACAAGTCTTTCGATCAGACCTGGATTTTGCCCGGTGAATAGCCACGACAAAGCGGCGCCCCAATCGTGCCCGATCAGGATGGCCTTGCGACCGTTTCTCTCTGCATTGATCACGGCGCGGATGTCATCGAGGAGAACCGGAATCTTGTAGTTCTCGACACCTTCCGGCCGATCGCTCAAATCGTACCCGCGCAGATCAAGAGCGACCACCTGATAATCTGCTGAAAATACCTGGATCTGATTTCGCCAGGAATACCAGAAGTCGGGAAAGCCGTGCACGAGCACCATAAGCGGCTTCTTGTCGGATCCCATGGTGACGTAGTGGATCTTCGTTCCAGCATTGTCCGCATACTTGTGCAGAAGGTTCGGGTCCTTGTCGATATCAACCGCAGGCTCGCTCAAAGCGGCCGGGATTTTATTGTGCCAGACGGCATCATCTGAAGTCTCCCCGGAAACAGCGAGAGTGAACATCGCAGTGAACATGGCGGCTCCTAACAGCATCATCGAGCAGGTTCTAAGGGCCATCTCAGTGATGCCCGTCGCCAGAACAGGTGACGACATCGAAGTTGCTCGAACTCATTTGTGTTTCCTGCAGCGATCTGGGCGCAATGCGCGTCGATATTCACAACTTCTGGGGTGTCGTTTGACCGGCCGGCATGGTGGGACGCGTTTTACTATGGTGATCGCCATAGTATGGCGATCACCATAGAAGTGTCAAGCCAGGCGTGGTAGGTTCACGGGATGCCCCGCAAGACTGACGCTCGCGCCCGCGCGATTGCCACTGCCCAACGACTGTTTCGCATCCAAGGCTACACTGCGACTGGATTGAACCAGATCATCGAAGAAAGCGGCTCGCCTAAAGGATCGTTCTATTTTCACTTTCCGCGCGGCAAGGCACAGCTCGCCGAAGAAGCAATCGATCACTACGTTGCGGATCGAATTGCTGTATTGCGGACGATATCGGCGAAGACAGCGGGCGATGCCCGGAGTTTTGTTCATCAGATCTTCGGCGCATTCGCAGCCGAAATGGTCGCCTCTGATTTCCAGTATGGATGTCTGATGCAAAATCTGGCGAATGAGCTGCCTGCGCTCGACGCTGAGCTAACCAAACGGGTCGCGCGCGGATTTGTTGATTCGACCGAGATTGTTGCGGAGCATTTTCGAGGGTGCGGTTTCACGTCCGCGCGCGCATCCTCTGCGGCAGCGGCATTGGTGGCCGCCGTCGAGGGCGCGCGAACGATCGCCCGCCTGGAACGCACGCCGGCGATATTCGAGGCGCTGGCGGATGTGAGTGTCCAGGGGTGGGCTGCCCCCAAAGGGTGATCCAGGTTCAGTGTCAGCGCCCGGCGGCGCGGATCGTAGCTGCGAACCTGGACCGTCTTGCCGCTGCAATTGCTGTCACCGGCCGGCGCCTCTCCTTAGCGACGATGTCGGCTTCGGGTCAATTCCGACGAACTCACCGGGAGCTGTCTGCAGGTTGATGTCCACTTCTCCCCCGTGAGCGCCGAACGAGGGCCAGGCTAGAAGCGTTGCGCTTGGACGGACTCCCGTGATTTGTTTTCCGGCTTCATATTCAGTTCGATTGCTTCGCCCGACAGGCAACATCATCGCAAATCGACGACGACATCGGCGCCCAGCCAGCCCAAATTCCCGCGCGTCAAAACACTTATTTCTCCCGTGATTTCAACACCAACATCGATTTCAAGAGCCGGCGCGAAAAATAAATCGCTTCTGCAAATCGGAATATTCTGTTTATCCTCACCTCCGTTCCGGTCCGGATGAGGGGCGTACGCGTCGTCACGATACGTTGGATCGGCAATGCGGTGGACGTGAGGGCATCGAACGCGCTTGCGCGGACGAGCGGTGTTCCACGGACGGCGAAGTCGCGTGGTCCTGATATCCCGATGCTGGTATCAAGCCTGCGCCGGCGCTCACGCGCCGCGCAGGTGACGGTGGCCAACAAGCCCGGTGCACCGAGGAGAGCGCGTATAAGCCGGTAAACCATCGCGCAGGGAAGGCCGGATGCTCCGGTCCGTACCTGTGGTTCTGCCGCGTGCTTTCTGTTGCACGCGGACCATGGGTGCGACCGGCACCCGGCCTTCCCTGCGCCCTCATCACTTCACGAGGGCCCGAGCCTCCAGCATCACCCGGGCGCGATCCGCGCCGCGGCTGCGATGCGGCATGCCCGGCTGTTTGACAAAGTTGAATCAGATGAAGCGGCGATGCGCTGGCACACGCATGCTCACCCCGCGAACGCCGCCTGTGCTTCCGGCATCGCCCAGATCTTCTCGATCGCCGCGGCGCCTGCCGCGGTGATTGCAGCCTCGTCGCCATGCAGATAGCGGCCGTCGTGAATCAGCAACTGACCATCGATCATCACCTGGTCGATATTGGCGCGGTTGGCGAGCGCGATCAGGCCGCGGCGCGGGTCGTGCAGCGGCTGAAGATGCGGATGCGTCATGTCGACCACGGTGAGATCGGCCGTTGCGCCCGGCGCGATCACACCGAGATCCTCGCGCTTGATCATGGCGGCAGCCGTCGCGGTGACCGCATCGATCAGCTCCGGCGCGCTCGCCGTCTCGGCGTTGCCCAGCGCGATCTTGGAGATCATCGAGGCGGCGTTGAGCTCGCCGAGCAGATCCATGTTGTAGCCGTCGGTGCCGACCGCGGTGCGCACGCCATGCGCGGCGAACCGGCCGAACGCGGCGGTGACGCCGGCGCGGGCGAACACGCGCGGGCAGTTCAGCACGCCAGCGCCGCGCGCCGCCATCAGCGCAAGATCCGCATCGGTCGAGGCGTGGCAATGCGCGGCGAGCAGATCGGGAGCGAGCAGGCCGAGCCAGTCGAGATATTCGGCCGGCGTGCGGCCGCCATAACGCTGCGCGATGGTCGCCACCTCGCCGTGGCTCTGCGCCATGTGCGTGGTGATGGGAACGTCGAGCTCGCGCGCCCGGCTGGCTGCGGCGCGCAACAGATCAGGCCCGCAGGTGTCGGTCGCGTGCGGGCTCATCGCCAGGCGAATGCGGCCCTCGCCCTGCCCGTGCCAGCGCTGATGCAGCGCATTCCAGACGGCCATGTCGGCCTCGCCGTCATCGCCGGCATAGGTCACGACGCCCTTGGCATCCGCCTTGGCGTCCGAGGTCGAGAACAGATAGGGCGCGCCATAGAAGCGCAGGCCCATCTCGCAGGCCGCGTCGAACAGCTCCGGGATGGTGTTGCGGAACGGCTCCATCACAGTGGTCGCGCCGCCCTTCAACAGCTGCAGCACGCCCATGCGGCCGATCGCGAGCCGCTCCTCAGGCGTGAGAATCTCGGCGCCGCGCTTGGAGAGCGGCAGCAGCACCGTGTAGACGATGCTCTTGTTGTGGCGGCGGCCGTTGCCGTCCTCGGTCAAGGTGCGGGCGATCGCCTCGCTGAAGATGTGGTTGTGCAAGTTCAAGAGACCCGGCAGCACGAAGCGGCCGGGCCGGTCGAACACCTCGTCCGCCACCGGCCTGCTCGCAGTGATCGCCGCGATGCGCCTGCCTTCGACCAGCACCCAATGATCGCGCAGCACGTCCTGCGCGCCATCCTTGCGCGTCAGCACGTAGCTGCCGAAGATCGCGGTCGTCGTCATGCGGGCCTCACGTTCCAGAACACGGCGGTGCCGTCGAGGATGCCGGTGATGCT
>JBARNF010000457.1:0-2584 GCA_049802835.1 Bradyrhizobium sp. | reverse complement strand
GTGTGCGTGTGCTTGCGCAAGTCCTTGGCTGCGCCGCGCTTACCGGTCTTGGCGATCCTGTCGACCGCCGCCATGATTTGCCGTCGCGTCAGCTCGCCGATGGCGAGATCGAAATGATCCTTGAGACCGCGTCGCAGCGCTGACATTGCCGGTTTCCAGTTGACGACCTGGCGTCCGGTCAGAGACGTTTCGTAGGGGCCATCGTCAATGACCAGGCTCGCCAGCGTGGTGCACTGCTTCTCGGCCAGCTGTTCCCGCTTTGCCTCGCGTTTGGCGTCGTTCGGATCGACCCCAATGACCACCTCGCCGGCGGCGACGGTGGCGGCCTTGCGCGCGGCCTTCTCATTGAACTTAGGCCATGCGCCCAGCGTCTTGCGTTGCGTGCCTCTCGTCCCAGGCTTGGTGAACAGGAAGACCCAGGTCCGCCCACCAGTCGCGCGCATCCTGATGGCAAGACCTGGCTGCTCTGTGTCGTGCAGATAGTGCTGCGATTTGCCTGGCGGCAGCGTGGCTGCACGTATCGCCGCGTCAGTGAGCCTCAGGTAGTTCGTCGTCACTTCGGCTCTGAGACCCTTCTCGCTATTTTCCATCGTTTGTGCCCTCACTTCTTGTGCCCAGGGACACGTCGAGGGAGACCCAAGAAACGGATCACAAACCGTTCCCTCCCCGTTCCCAGCTCTGTTGTGCCCCACGGGAAAATTCACGAAGGGCACAGCGCGGGCATACAAAACTTAGCAAGTCCAGCTATGGCTCACTATGGGCCGCTATGGCCACAAATCCCTGCGCTGCAAGGACTTTTACAACTTTACTATGGCTGGATTTGGTCGACTGAGTTCTACGGATTGTGGTTCACACGGGAGAGGTCCAAGGTTCGATCCCTTGTGCGTCCACCATTCACAGCCCCGCAATGCGGGGCTTTTGATCACCCATCGGCCTACGCTCCCGACGCGAGACAAACCGCCAGGTCGCCGCAATGCTCGACAGCGCCATGCGCAGCGCCAGCACAACCAGCGTGATCTGAAGCCAGATCACGCCTCCTATTTCGCGGAAGACGAATTCCATCCGTGGCCCCCACGGCGGAGGTACGGCGTCGCCAAGCGCTTCAATGCCGCGCTGCATCAGGCGTTGCGCACCGGTCAGCAGCTCCGGCTTCTGATAGAAGGCGGCGAAGACCAGCGCCCACGCCAGGATCACCGTGAGCGTTCGAAACGAATGGACTTTCAGATGATACCCAAATCCCGGGCGGTCGCGTTCGCGAAGATGCACCATCGGTAAAGCCGTTTTGCCCGCGGCGGGAGGGGATTCAAGAACGGCAACGTGTCGATACCGCGGTAGTTCCACACGCTGACGATTGCATCGGAACTCAACGTCATCAGCGGCATTGATTGAGCTTACCAGGAGAAGTGTTATGGCAGAGAACGATGCGCCGCTGAAGCCCGACGACTTCCCTGTTCATGCCGACAAGAACAAGATCCTGACGACCACCGGTCAACCTGTCGCCGTGGCCAAGGATGAAAAGACGGCTGACGAAGTTGCCAAGCGACTGAATGCCGATGAGAATCGGGAGGAAGAAGACCGCTGGTCTGCCTGACCGTCTCTGTCGGTGCAGCACCACCGAGCATGAGGCATGCGCAAGAGGTGAGATCCAATTGATTTCAGATTCTCATCGCTCGCTTCAGCAACGATGTTGCCTTCGGATTCTCGATCACCACTGCGACAAAGCCGCGTGAAGTTTTCGGCGAGAGGCGCGGATGCGTGGCCATCTCATTTCGCGAACGCGACTATTCTGTCCTGTGCGATAATACCCGCTCGTCGTGTTCGACCGGGCGATCGGACGCGATTGCGCGTGACCGGCGGCAAGCGGGTCATGCAGAGAAAAGCTTGAATCAAATTCCCAGCAGCCAGATCGCCACGATGGTGCCCAGCGTCGCAAGGCCGCTGATGGTCCATCCGGTTGCGTAGGAAATTTCTTCGTCGTCGGTGCCGCGCATCAAGTCGGCATCCGTGGTTGCTGAGCGCCACTGCATGGCACCGCTCCTCAAAGCCCTGCCTGCAACCACAACACCGACAGAGGCTGCCGGTTCCATCTCAAGGTCAGGGCTCTGCTACTGGCCGGCCTATCGCCGCCGGGAGCGGAGTATCACGCGTAAGCCAGCAACCGGCGATTGGCTTGAACCGGCGGAGCCAGTTCCTGCTCCTGATCGCTAACGATGATGGTGACTTCCCAGCCTTCGCTCGCCCACACCCGCGCCTTGGCGACCGCCATCAGCGAACTGCTTCTGTCCATTCTGACGGTCTCGTTGCCGCGTTCCGCCACGATCCTGTACGCCATGCCACATCCCCTACGCACGAAGAACTACTGGGGAACCATGTTCCGCTACTGCTTTGGCCGCAATGGGCCGATAATTTGTCCAATCGGGGGCATGGTTAACGGCGGCAGACCACCCACGAGGCCCCTTTTGGCCCCTATTTGGCGGCTTTTCGCTCGATAAGCGCCGGTTTGGTGACGCCGTCGAGCCCGGTCAGGATCAGGACGGTCAAAAGCGCGTTCTGCGGACCGTACCAGGCGTTGACCTGCTTGTAC
>JBARNF010000456.1:0-1512 GCA_049802835.1 Bradyrhizobium sp. | reverse complement strand
CCTCGCCGGAGAAGCGGTCGACGATGGCGAACTTGGTGATGGCAAGACTCTCGTCGCGCTGCACGGCGCCGTCGCGCACCGACAGCTCGAAGGTGTAGAAATCGGGATGCCAATGGAACGGGCGGATCACGGCCGCCTGCATGGTCGCGCGCCCCGGCACGGCCGGCAGCGCAAAATCCTCCGGCACGATCTCGCGCCTGATGTTGATGGTCTGAGTGGCCCAGTCCGGCCAGGCGATGCGGGGGACCTCGCCGAGGTAGCGCGTGCCCTCGGAGACCTGCGCGCCGTCGGCCCAGACTTCGGCGATCTCGAGCTGGTCGACATCCGACAGCAGCACGACGTCGCCGAACCGGCCGGGCGCGAGGCTGCCGACGAAGGGTGTCAGCCGCATGTGCCGCGCCGGGTTGATGGTGAGGCACTGGATCGCGATCTCCGGCGCCAGCCCGGCCTCGATCGCGACCCGCGCATTGTGATCGCTGGCGCCGAGCGCGAGCGTGTGGCTGGCGCTGCGGTCATCGGTGGTGAACGCGATCTGCGACCAGTCCTGCAGGCCCTTCTTCAGGAGCCAGGCGACGATCTCGGGCATGGCGTAGATGCGCAGCTCGATGAACAGCCCGCGCGTCAGCTTGTCCCAGGTCTCCTCCGGCGTCTGCACCTCGTGGTCGGAGGCGAGACCGGCGGCGGCGAAGGCATTGATCTCCGGCAGATCGCGCAGGCCCGAGGCATGTCCCTCGACGACGCCACGCGCCGCGAAGGTTGCGCCGATCATGCCCCAGAGCCGTTCATAGGACGGGTTGTCCGGATTCCACACCGCGGGCCAGTCCATCACCTCGTCGAGGCCGGTGACCATCAGGCTCTCGCGCATGAAGCCGGCCTGCTCGGCGCCGCCATACCAGCCGCCGCCCCATTCATAGGCGGTCGGCGGCACGGCCGAGCCGGGTTGCGGAAAGATCTTCAGCGGCGAGCCGCGGCGGCGGGCTTCGAACCAGAATTCGAGATTTCGCGCGCCGTTGACGTTGGAGAATTCGTGGCTCGCTTCGCAAGTCCAGGTATTGCCGCGCGGCAGCACCAGGGCGGCCTCCCATTCCGGCGTCAGATGCGAGCTCTCGATGTGCTTGTGCACCTCGCCGAAGCCGGGCACAGCGGCGAGATCCGGCCGATGCACGCGCTCGCGCACCTCGCCCTTGTAGCTGCCGGCGGGGCCGACCCAGGCGATGCGCCGTCCCTTGAAGACGATCTCCTGGTCCTCGCTCCAGGTGCGGCTGTGGACGTCGAGCAGGCGGCCGACGCGCAGCGCGCGGCAGGCCGGACGATGCCCCAGCGCGGTCAGCACCAGGTCCTGGCGGATCCGGACCTCCTGCGCGGCGTCGATCAGAAGGTCGTCTGCAATGTCCGGTGCGAGGTCCATGCTGATTGTCCTGCTTGATCAGGCCTGTGGCTTGGCGGCCTTCGGCGTGGCTGTCCTGCGCTTGCGCGGTGACGCCCCGGCCGGGGCGGGGGCGGCCTGTCGGG
>JBARNF010000455.1:0-5405 GCA_049802835.1 Bradyrhizobium sp. | reverse complement strand
GGCCAATAGCTACTTGAGGAGAAGCTGAATGGCGCTTGCCCGTTCCCGCCGCGGAGACGCAGGCCTCAACTACTGGCCGGGCTTCGTCGACGCGCTGTCGACGCTGGTGCTGTCGATCGTGTTCCTGCTGACCGTATTCCTGGTGGTGCAGTTCTTCCTCTCGCAGGAGGTCACCGGCAAGGACAAGGCGCTGGAGCAACTCAACGCCAAGATCGCCCAGCTCAACGAGATGCTGTCGCTGGAGAAGCTCGGCAAGCTCACGCTGGACGACCAGATCGGACAATTGCGCGCGGGACTGGCCTCGGCCGAGTCCGAGCGCGACCGCGTCAAGGGCCTCTATGACGGGCTGGCCAATGCCGGCAGCAACGCGGCCGGCCGCGCCAACGAGCTCAACCGGGCGCTCGACTCCGAGAAGCAGGTCACGTCGCGGGCGCTGGCCCAGATCGAGGTGCTGAACCAGCAGATCAGCGCGCTGCGCCGCCAGCTCGCCGCGCTCGAGGATGCGCTCGACGCTTCGGAAAAACGCGACAAGGAATCGCAGAGCCGGATCGCCGATCTCGGCTCGCGCCTCAACGTCGCGCTGGCGCAGCGGGTGCAGGAGCTGACCCGCTACCGCTCCGAGTTCTTCGGTCGCTTGCGCGCGATCCTCGGCAACCGCCCCGACATCCGCGTCGTCGGCGACCGCTTCGTGTTCCAGTCGGAGGTGTTCTTCGACACCGGACAGGCGACCCTGCTCCCCGAGGGCCAGCAGGAGCTGAACTCGGTGGCGACGGCGCTGGTCGATCTCGACAAGCAGATTCCAGCTGAGATCTCCTGGGTGCTCCGGGTCGACGGCCACACCGACGTCCGTCCGATCAACAGCCCGGTGTTCAAGTCGAACTGGGAATTGTCGTCGGCGCGCGCGATCTCGGTGGTGCAGTACCTGATCTCGCTCGGGGTACCCGCGCAGCGCCTGGTCGCCGCGGGCTTCGCCGAATTCCAGCCGCTCGACGCCGCCAACACCGACGAGGCCTTCCGCCGCAACCGTCGCATCGAGCTCAAGCTGACCGAGCGGTGACCTCGACCTTCACCCTGCGTCGCTATCGGGAAGCGGACGAGGACGCCGCGATCGCGCTGTGGCAGCAGACGTGGCAACTGGCCTATCCGGCGATCGATTTCGCCGCACGCGTGCCGTGGTGGCGCGAGCGCTGGCGCAGCGAGCTGGTGCCGCACGCGGAGGTGATCGTGGCCGAGGCGGACGGCGCGCTCGCCGGCTTCGTCACCATCGATGCGTCAGGCTATCTCGATCAGCTGGTGGTCGCGCCCGCACGCTGGGGCTCGCCCCTCGCGACGCTGCTGGTCGACGCCGCCAAGGAGCGATCCCCCGGCGGCATCACGCTGCTCGTCAATGAGGACAACGCCCGCGCGATCAGTTTCTATAAGCGCAGCGGCTTCCTCGAGGCCGGCGATGCCGTCAATCCGACCTCGGGCCGTCCGGTGCTACGGATGGCGTGGACGCCGACTGCACACCGTGAGCCAGACTGAAACGACAGTTGCTCTGGTTTGCGTCCGCAACGGCCGTACTGATTGAAGCATTTGTTTGTTAGATGCGAGCGGCTACCGCTGGCGCGGTTTGCTCCCTCGCCCCGTTCTTACGGGGAGAGGGTTGGGGTGAGGGGCAGACACACGGGAAGTGTCAGTCGAGAGACCTGTACCCCCTCACCCGGATTGCATCTGGCGATGCAATCCGACCTCTCCCCGCAAGCGGGGAGAGGTGAAGACCGAGCCAGCCGTAACTTCTATCATCATTGTCTACACGCCGCGAAACAGCACGCCGATCGTCAGCACCACGAAGGCAATCGCCAGCGCGTCGAACGCGTGCGCGGTGGACAGGAGTGGGATCGACGCATGGGCATAATGTGCGAGCATCGCGACGAGGGCGAGCACCAGCGCAATTGCGAAGATCACGAACGAAGGGGGCGTGAGGGCAAAACTGCCGCGACGATAGGGCATGTCCGTTGCTCCGGTTAGTGTCAGGCGCGCGCCCGCAGAGCGGCGCGCCATCTGTTCCGGCAGGGAACGTACAAGGCCCAAGAAAGGTTGCAGCGTCGGGAACAAGAAATCGAGGTGTTGCCGATCGCCCACTCCGTTGCAGGAACTACACGCCCTCGAACTGCAGCCGTGCCAGCCGCGCATAGAGCCCGTTGGCTGCGACCAGAGACGTATGCGTGCCCTGCTCGACGATGCGGCCGTGGTCCATGACCAGGATACGGTCGCATGACAGCACGGTCGCCAGCCGGTGTGCGATCACCAGCGTGGTGCGGTTCTTCATCAGACCTTCGAGCGCGGTCTGCACCAGCGTCTCGCTCTCGGCATCAAGGGCGGAGGTTGCCTCGTCGAGCAGCAGCAGCGGCGCGTCACGCAGGATGGCGCGCGCGATCGCGATGCGCTGACGTTGGCCGCCCGACAGCGTGACGCCGCGCTCGCCGAGCGGGGCATCGAAGCCCTCTGGCAGACGGCGGATGAATTCGCTGGCATAGGCGAGATCAGCCGCGCGCTCGACCTCGGCGTCGGTCGCCTCGGGCCGTCCGAATCGGATGTTCTCGCGCGCACTCGCTGCGAACACGACCGATTCCTGCGGCACCAGCGCCATCCGCTCCCGCACCTTGCGCGGGTCAGCGGCGCGCACGGCGACGCCATCCAGCGTGATCGTGCCCGATGCCGGATCGTAGAACCGAAGCAGCAGATGGAACAGCGTGCTCTTGCCGGCACCGGAGGGACCGACGATCGCGACCTTCTCACCCGCCCGGATCGTGAACGACACGTCGTTGAGGACGCGGACGTCGGCACGGCCGGGATAGGCAAAGCTGACATGGTCGAAGCCGATGTCGCCGCACGCCGGCTCCGGCAACGCCCGCGGAAGGGCAGGCGCCGTGATCTGCGGCTCGACATGCAGCAGTTCGAACAGCCGCTCCGCCGCGCCCGACGCCGCCGACACCTCGCCCCACACCTCCGACAACTGGCCGAGCCCGGCGGCCGCGAAAGCCGCATAGAGCACGAACTGGCCGAGCCGGCCGGCGCTGATGCTGCCGGTCAGCACGTCATGCGAACCGACCCAGAGGATCGCCACCACGCTCGAGAAGACGATGAAGATGATGATCGCAGTGAGCACGCCGCGGGCCTGGGTCGACACCCGCGCCGCCTGATAGGCCTGCTCGACCTCGCCGCCAAAGCGCGCGGCCGCGAGCTTCTCGCTGGTATAGGCCTGCACCGTCCTGATCGCGCCGACCAGTTCGGACGCATAGGCGGACGCTTCGGCCAGCGTATCCTGGGCGTTGCGCGAGAGACGGCGGACCCAGCGCCCGAATGCGACCAGCGGCAGCACGATCAGCGGGATCGCCAGCAGCACGAAGCCGGACAGCTTCGGGCTGGTGAACACCATCATGGCGGTGGCGCCGAGAAACAGCAGCAGGTTGCGCAGCGCAATCGACACCGAGGCGCCCGCCGCCGCCTTGATTTGGGTGGTATCGGCGGTCAGCCGCGACACCAGCTCGCCCGAGCGGGCGGAATCGAAGAAGGACGGCGACAGCGACATCAGATGGGCGAACACGTCGCGGCGGAGGTCGGCGACGATGCGCTCGCCGATCGTCATGACCAGGTAATAGCGGGCGGCGCTCGCCAGCGCGAGCACGGCCACCACCGCGATCATGACACTGAAATAGCTGTTGATCAGCTCGATGCCCTTCGGCGTGAAGCCGAAATCGATCATGCGCCGGACCGCGATCGGCACCAGCAGCGTCGTCAGGGCGGCAACCGTGAGCGAAATGAGGGCCAGGAAGGCGCGAACGCGATAGCGGGCGACGTAGGGCGCAAGTGCGAGCAGCGGACGCAGCCGCGCGCGCCGGACCGGGGCCGCCGGTTCGGTCAGGGCCTCGACCGCAGCAGCGGCATCCTCGACCGGATCCTGCCCGAGAGGGGGAGCGCTCTGCCGCTCGTCAAGCCGTTCCACTGCACTCATGGGCCACCTGAGAATTCTTTTAATGTACCGCCCTGATAGGCCTGCCGGACGGGACTTGGCAAATCCGGAAACATACCAAGGTGCTCGCGTGCGACCTTGGCTTGTTTTGGGCAGGACCTTGGGATATAGAGCGCGCCAATTGTCCCCCTTCAATGACGACAGGATCAGGCGCGACGGCGCCACATCGTGTCTCTGCATCGTGCCTTAGGATAC
The DNA here is from genome assembly GCA_049802835.1 of Bradyrhizobium sp. Taxonomy (GTDB): domain Bacteria; phylum Pseudomonadota; class Alphaproteobacteria; order Rhizobiales; family Xanthobacteraceae; genus Bradyrhizobium. The sequence continues at coordinate 1,195 of JBARNF010000455.1, read as the reverse complement.
GCCATGAAAGCCGACATTCACCCGAATTATCATACGATTACGGTCGTGATGACCGACGGCACCGAATACCAGACCCGCTCGACCTGGGGCAAAGAGGGCGACAAGCTCAACCTCGACATCGACCCCAAGTCGCACCCGGCCTGGACCGGCGGCTCCCAGCAGCTCTTGGATCGCGGCGGCCGCGTGTCACGCTTCCAGAAGAAATTCCAGGGCTTCCTCAAGAAGGATTGATGCCTTCGGACCTTCGGCGCGGGCCTTGGCGCCCGCCGCTGCGGCTCCTCACAGCAAAACGCCCCCGGAAACGGGGGCGTTTTTGTTTTTGCGCTCGGTCTCGGTGACACGGCGGGCTTGACTGCCAAACCGGCGCAGCCCGGCCAAGCGCCGGGCCCGCCGGGACGCGAAGGCTTACCGCTCGAAGGCGGCCTTCAGCCGGTTGAGATGCGGAACCAGGGGATTGCCGATCGCGCTCTGGTCCGGCGGCGGAGAATGGATGGTGGAGTCGAGGCGGCGGACCCGCGCCTGCAGGCTCATCGAGCGCGTGATCAGGTCCTGCAACTGCTGCGGCAGCTGCTCGAGCAGGTCGTCCGGTCCCGGGTCTGCGGCGGTGAGCTTGACCTTGGTCTTCTCGCGATTGGCCTGGCTCAGGGTCATCTCGCCTTCCTTCACGGCCCGGTGCAGCAGCAGCCAGGAGGCGAGCTGCATCAGGCGCGTCGTCAGCCGCATGCTCTCCGTCGCGTAGGTCAGGCTGACCGCGCGATCGAGCGCTTTGGCCTCGTTGCGGCCGTCGCCGTCGAGATAGGCGGCGGTCTCCTCGACCAGGTCCATGCCTTCCCGGAACAGCGTGCCGAACGCGGCGGAATTGGTGAGCCGCTCATTGAATTGAACAAGAGCGCCATCGCCCAGCAAACGGTCCGACATGGTTAACGCCTCTTATACGCGACTGTTTACGCCAACCCGGCAACCTCGCCGGTATGATGAACAAATCATTGCGCGAGAGCCTTCGAGAGTCCAGCAGCAACGCCTTTTATGGTTTCCACGGCGTGGGGCGCGCCGTGCCCTCGTACCACTTGCGGCGGCGACACGGCCGATCCAACCGAGTCGCCTCATCCGCTCAACTAGCAAACACGATCGCGGCAATATTGTGCGGTAGCAGGACGACGATCACTCTTCCCTGCTGCGGCGCACAGATTCTGGA
>JBARNF010000454.1:0-5784 GCA_049802835.1 Bradyrhizobium sp. | reverse complement strand
GCAGCCGCGCGACATCGGTCATGCGCGCTTCGGTGTAGCGATAGGCGGCGGCGTTATCGCCGTCGATATTGCCGAAATTGCCCTGACCGTCGACCAGCGGATAGCGCGACGAGAAATCCTGCGCCAGGCGCACCATCGCGTCGTAGATCGCCTGGTCGCCGTGCGGATGGAACGAGCCCATCACGTCGCCGACGATCTTGGCGGACTTCTTGAATGCCGTGCCGGGATCGAGCCGCAGCAGCCGCATGCCGTAAAGGATGCGCCGGTGGACGGGTTTGAGGCCATCGCGCGCGTCCGGCAGCGCCCGGTGCATGATGGTCGAGAGCGCATAGGCGAGATAGCGCTCTTCCAGCGCCTCGCGCAGTGCGACCTCGTGAATCTCCGCCGGTTCCGGCGGAATCAGGGGTTTTCCCATTTGCTATGCGCTTTCAACGGGTTAGCTCGTCGGATGAGCTATTTTGGAACATTTGCGAACACGCTTTATGCGATCGTGGGCCGAGGCGCAACGTCGCGATGCCCCCAGGCAACCCGCCGCACGGGCCGGAACCTGCGGCGATCGGCGCGAGCACAGACCGGTCTGCATCTCAAAGAGGCACACACGGCGGCTGCGCCGATATTGGCGGCCAGCCATGAGCGTCATGCATGATGACCATCATGTGAGTTGCTCCTCGCCCTGATCGTCGCGCGATGATGTCGCACCGACATCTCGGTTGCTGATGATGTCATCGACGTCGGTTAGTCTCGCCCCCGCGCGCGGGGGCGCCGGCGTCTCATGACGGAATCGCGCGCGATCGTCGTATCAGGCCGCTCCTTGACAGCGGTCAGTCCTCCCCTGTGAGAAAGGCAATCACCGAATGAGCTCAGGATTCGTGACGACATCGGACGGCACGCAGATCTTCTACAAGGATTGGGGCTCCGGCCAGCCCATCGTCTTTCATCATGGCTGGCCACTGTCGTCCGACGATTGGGACACGCAGATGCTGTTCTTCCTCGACAAGGGCTTTCGCGTCATCGCGCACGACCGGCGCGGCCACGGCCGCTCGAGCCAGACCGAAAACGGCAACGAGATGGACACCTATGCCGCCGACGTGGCGGCCTTGGTCGAGAAGCTCGACCTCAAGGACGCGATCCATGTCGGCCATTCCACCGGCGGCGGCGAGGCCGCACATTACGTCGCGCGCGCCGGCAAGGGCCGCGTCGCCAAGGCTGTGCTGATCGGCGCGATCCCGCCGGTGATGGTGAAGTCGGACAAGAATCCAGGCGGCCTGCCGATCGAGGTGTTCGACGGCTTCCGCGCCTCCCTCGCCGCCAACCGCGCACAGTTCTATCTCGATATCGCCAGCGGTCCCTTCTACAGCTTCAACCGGCCAGGCGCGACAATCTCCGAAGGCGTGATCCGCAACTGGTGGCGCCAGGGCATGATGGGCGGCACCAAGGCGCATTACGATTGCATCAAGGCGTTCTCCGAGACCGACTTCACCGAGGACCTCAAGTCGATCGACGTACCGGTGCTGCTGATGCATGGCGAGGATGACCAGATCGTGCCGATCGACGACTCCGCCCGCATCGGCATCAAGCTGCTGAAGCGTGGCACCCTGAAGACCTATCCCGGCTTCCCGCATGGCATGGCCACCACGCATGCCGACGTGATCAACGCCGACCTGCTGGCGTTCATCAGGGGGTAAACGACACACACGACGTCGTTCCCCGGCTTGGCCGGGGGACGACGTCCCACCTCGGCCGCCTTGTGAGCAGGGCCACCTGCCCAGGTTACGGCGGCGGACCGTCAGCCAGCAAAGCAATTCCTGACTTCCGTGTCAGAATCTGGCGCATTTGTAAGTTGAAGCAGAGCCTGCCGTCACCTCATCTGGTCTTCCTTGTGCGGCGAGAACCCGCCGCATGGCATGGAGGACCTTCCGATGACCAACAGACTTCTCACCGGTCTCGTCGCGGCCACGATCGCCGCTACGCTGGCAGTTGCTTCGCCCGTCCTCGCTCGTGGCGGCGGTTTCGGCGGCGGCGGACATGGCGGCTTTGGTGGCGGCCATTTCGGTGGCGGCGGCATGCATGTGGGCGGCATGGGTGGAGCCCATTTCGGCGGAGCGCATTTTGGTGGTGCCCGCTTTGCTGGTGGGCCGATGGGAGCGCATGCCGGGTTCGGCCCGCGCTTCGCCGGCACCGGCTGGCACGGCAGGCCGTTTATCGGACGCCACGCCTTCTTCCACCACCATCGCCGCTTTGCCGTCTTCGGCGCGCCATTCCTCTATACCGGCTATGGCTATTCCGACGGCTGCTGGCGGCGCAGCTTGACGCCCTGGGGCTGGCAATGGGTCAATGCGTGCGGAGACAGCTGGTACTAGCACGTCGCGACGAGGTCATTTCGTGATCGCCACCAAACGGCTCTGCCCTGCCGCGGAGCCGGATGGTCTGGTGGAGCAGGTCGATCTTCGCTACCCTGACCACCGAACCAATGAGAGGCGAACGTCGGATCCGAAGCTCCCTGGCACCAATGAGCTGGCTAGTAGTCCTTTGCCCCAACATTCGCAAACATCCGCCGGATCGGATGCGGATGTTGGGATCGGACCACTAGCAGTGACCGTCGCGCGGAGGCGAGCATGACCAGAAGTCACCGTCGCATTCTCGTCGTCGAGGACGATCCGGAGACTGCAGGGCAGCTCGCCGAAGAGCTCACGACCTCCGGCTACGAGGTCGATCTTGCCGCGACGGGCCGCGAGGCGCTCAGCCGGGGCGGCGAACGCGACTATGCCGTCATCACCATCGACCGCATGCTGCCCGATATCGACGGCATCGCGGTGATGCGGCAGCTGCGTCATGATGGCATTGCCGCCCCGTTCCTGATCATCTCGGCGCTCGGCGAGGTCGACGAGCGCGTGCGGGGCTTGCGCGCCGGCGGCGACGACTATCTGGTCAAGCCGTTCTCCTTCGTCGAATTTCTGGCCCGCCTGGAGGCGCTCGGCCGCCGCAGCGAAACGATCGCCAAGGAGACGATCCTGCGCGTCGGCGATCTCGCCGTCGACCTGATCTTGCGCAGCGCCAGCCGGCGCGGCAGGAACATTCCGCTGCTGCCGCGCGAATTCCAGTTGCTTGAATATCTCGTCCGCAACGAGGGCCGCGTCGTCTCCCGCGCGATGCTGCTGCAGCACGTCTGGGACCTGCATTTCGATCCCTCCACCAACATCATCGACGTCTATGTCGGGCGCGTCCGCCGCAAGGTCGACGACAGCCAGGCCTATCCGCTGATCCACACCATCCGCGGCATCGGGTATTGCCTCCGTGCTCCTGGCTAAGACGCTCAGCTCATCGACGTTCCGCCTGGCGCTGATCGCGATCGGGATTTTCGGCGTGATCGTCGGAACGATGATCGCCTATGTCTATTTTGGAACGCTGGCCTATGTGCGCAGTCAGGTCGGCGATGTCGGCGATCACGACAGCTTCACGAGGACGATCGCACTCGCGATGATCGCGGCCGCCGTGCTGCTCCTCGTGCTGGCTGCCGTCGCCGCAGTGCTGGTGACGCGGCGGACGGTCGGGCGAATCGAGCAGATCAACGCCACCAGCCGTGCCATCATGCTCTCCGGTCTCGACCAGCGGATTCCGCTCCGCGGCAGCCACGACGAATGGGATCGCGTTGCCGAGAACCTGAACCAGATGCTGGATCGCATCGAGACGTTGATGGGCGAGGTCAAGCAGGTCGGCGACAACGTGGCCCACGATTTGCGCACGCCGCTCACGCGCGTGCGCGGACGACTCGAGAAGGCCTATCATGGTCCACGCAATAGCGAGACCGACGCGGCGCTGATCGGTGATACCATTGCCGATCTCGACGCCGTGCTCGGCATGTTCACCTCCATCACGCGCATTTCCGAGATCGAGACCAGGGCGCGCAAGGGCGCATTCCGCGAGCTGAACCTGATCGACATCGCAGGCGAAGTCGTCGAGCTCTACGACGCCGCCGCCGAGCAGGTTACGACCCGTCTCTCTCTTGCCGGCGACAGCGAGGTGAAGGTCACGGGCGACCGCGACCTCCTGTTCGATGCCATCGCCAATCTCGTCGACAATGCCGTCAAGCACGGCCGCGCAGGCGGCCAGGTGACCGTGACTTGCGCGACCAGAGATGGAGCAGCAATGATCGCGATCGCCGACAATGGCCCTGGCATCCCGGCGGACCAGCACGACCAGGTGTTCAAGCGCTTCTACCGGCTCGAGCGGAGCCGTTACACGCCGGGCAATGGACTGGGCCTGAGCCTTGCCGCCGCAGTGGCGCATCTGCATGGTGCCGACATCGCGCTGCTCGACAATGCCCCAGGCCTCGTGGTCGAGCTCAGATTTCCACCGCGTTCGCCCTCTGAGGCGGCATAGGCCCGCCTCATGGGCCGTCGCGCACACCGCGCCGACGCTCCAGGATTTCCGAAAGGCACAGCGAACTATCTTCGCGCGGACCGCAAAAGCACGGACGGAACCTAAGTCGCGCTTGTGGGTTTCCACATGCCAGGTCGTATTGCGTTAGTTAGCGCCGTTGACGGGCTGAGACGGCGGCCATTGCTGTCTCACGCGAGCCAAGTTCGTGCCAGCAGGGTCCGAAGGCGGTCCATGCTGCATGCGGACTTCACAAATGAAGAACTTTTCCGACGCGTCTTTTTCACCCGAACTCATCGCGCTGATGACGGAAGCGCTCGATGCGGCCGTTGCCGCCTTGCCCGAGCCGGTCAGTTCAACCCATGTCACGCTTCTCGCCGAAGCGGTGCTGCGCGCGGCCAAGACAGGTGAGCGAGACTCTACCGCGATGCAGCGGCTTGCCCTGCTCGAACTCCAGATCATGCCGCGCGTGTAGAGCGGGATCATAGGCCCTCTCCCTCCAGGCGAAGGGAAATCGCATGAGGCGGCCGGAGCCGGCATGTCGAAGGACGGCCGCGGGACTTTGCCAACCTCAATCTCTCATACGTATGCGATGGCCCTGTCTCCAGCCGTTTTCCGGAAGCCCAACGACGCCCGCTCCGACCGCTGCCGGATTGTGCGTCGCCTCGCGTCATTCGTAATTGACAAATCTATTCGTCAATGCCTAACTTCTCCGTACCGCCGACAGAGCGGAGCAAAACGGGGAGGATCTTCATGCGACGGCAGCTGCTCGCCTGCGCGTTCCTGGCAACGACGTCATTCATTGCGACAAGCGCTTCAGCTCAGGTCTCCGACGACGTGGTGCGGATCGGCGTGCTGACCGATCTCTCGAGCTGGGGACGCGACAACAGCGGGCCGGGCTCGGTCGAAGCGGCGAAGATGGCGGTCGAGGAATTCGGCCCCAATGTGCTCGGCAAGCCGATCGAGATCATCAGCGCCGATCACCAGATGAAGACCGACGTCGGCACCACGGTCGTGCGCGACTGGTTCGACAACGGCAAGGTCGACGCCGTCGTCGACATTCCCAATTCCGGCATCGCGATCGCCGTGCACAACATGGTGCGCGAGCGCAACAAGATCGCGCTGCTGTCTGGGCCCGGCGCGAGCTCGCTGACCGACGAGCTGTGCAGCCCGAACACCGTGCATTTCACCTACGACACCTATGCGCTGTCCAAGGTGACGACCTCGGCCGTGATCGGCCAGGGTGGCAAGTCCTGGTACTTCATCACCGCGGACTACGCGTTCGGCCAGCAGCTGGAAATGGACGCGACGCGCTTCATCAAGGAGCTCGGCGGCACCATCCTCGGCGGCGTCAAGCATCCGACCAACACCGCCGACTTCTCGTCGTTTGCCCTGCAGGCGCAAAGC
>JBARNF010000453.1:0-2325 GCA_049802835.1 Bradyrhizobium sp. | reverse complement strand
GTGCAGCAGGTCCTCGACGCGGTCGACTCGCTGCATCCGGCCATCGAGATTCCGGATTCGCGGTTTGCCGATTTCGTCAGCGCGGGCGCCGCGCAGATCATTGCGGATAACGCCTGCGCCCATCTGTTCGTGCTGGGAGCGGCCGCAACGGCAGACTGGCGTTCGATGGACCTCGTCGAGGAGCGGCCGGTCATCGCGATGCGCGGTCAGCAATTTGTTGGTCACGGCAAGAATGTGCTGGGCGATCCGCGCGTCGCATTGACCTGGCTCGCCAACGAATTGCGTCAGCTTGGCGTGACGCTGAAAGCCGGCCAGATCGTTACCACCGGCACCTGCCACCCACCGCTGCCGATACAATCCGGCGATTTTTGCGCCGCGGACTTTGGTGTACTCGGAAAGGTGTCGGTGGGATTCAAGTAGGCGCGTCACCCCCGCTGTCGTCTCTGCGAACGCACTAGGGCATCTACACGTTTTGGGAGCCATATACGAGGAGCTGGAAGCGAGCCATTCCCATATGGAAGGTGATTGGTCCAGGTGGGCGATGAGAGGCGTATCCGGTCCAACCGCCCAGCTTTGCAATGATCCATGCCGCCCAGGCGACGGTGTTGGGGCGATGATGGTTCTTCTGGAGCTCTGTCCGGCCTTTCAGGGTTTTGTTGATGGCCTTGAGCGCTTCGATCTCGTCCGGCGTAAAGACAAATTCGGCCGGCAATTGTTCGCCGCCATTGCGGGCTTGAACGAGCTGGATGACGACACATGCCACCCTGGTGGCGATCGCCACGAGCTTGATCAAGCCTTCAGCGCTGTCGAGCTGACTGTCCTCGATGCGCAGCCCCTGGCTCTTTAGCGAGCGAAAGAGCTGTTCGATGATCCAGCGCTGTTTGTACCAGGAGACTATCAGCCAGGCATCGACGGCGGTGGCGACCGGATGAGTGGTCAAGAGCAGCCAATGAATGGGCTTGGCGCCTTTCGGGGGGTGCAACTCGACGACTTCCACGAAGCTGACTTTGACGCCCTCCGGCAGGTCTTTCACGCCGGGGCGCTGCGGCCGTTTGAGCACAACTGTTCCGAAGCGCATGGAGAGGTGAGCCTCGCGACCGCGGCGATCCATTCGCTTTGGCAGATCGATCGCCGCCTTGCCGCAGAAGCGGGCCCGCTCGACGGCCTGATAAAGCGTGCCGCCATCGCCCAGCGCATGGTCGTGCATGGCGCGCGTCAGCAGGTGCACATTGTCAGCGGGCGTCAGCGCCCAGTGAGCAAAGAAATCTCCCTCGCGGTCGTTGACGACGGTGATCATGCGAGCCGAGGCCAGAGCATTGCGGCCTTGCTCAGCCGTCGTCACCCAGCGTGCCGACTCCTTGTCGGCCAAGGCCCGCTTCTCGTGAGCGATCCGGACCTTGCGCTTGCGCGTCCATACCTCACCGCCGGTGAGCCCGAGACAGACCCCGCTGTCGGCATCTACCGCGATCATGGCATGCAGCAGCACGCCGCGAGCATTACCTTTGCCGACCTTGCCCAAGCCGCGCCGATGTCCCGGACGGGTATGGAACTTGATCTCACTGGTATCCTGGATTGACAGCACATGACGCCCGCTGACCGCGGTCGACGTCTGCAGGCTCCAGCCTTCAATCAGCTTGTCGGTCGTGACCCGTGGATTGTTTACAAACCGCCAGAACGCCATGTTCGCGGCCCAGTCGCCCTGCGCCATCTGGTGCAAACAGACGCTGCGCGTGCAAAGCATAGCCCGTAGAAGCGCCGCCCCCTTTTATCGAGGCGAACGTCTCCAAACTTACCCAGGGACAAATCCGGTTCCTGCTGCATCTTTGGCGCTCCTTCGAATCAAAGCGCTAGACAGGGAATCATACAAAACGCCGAGGCAACCGCACATCATGCGACCCCGAGTCAATCTGTCGCGTCCCAAACATGTGTAGATGCCCTAGTGCGTTCGCAGGGACGACCGCGTTGAGAGACGCGGGCTTACTCCGCCGGAATGATGCTCGGCGCCAGGATCGCTTCGAGATGTTCGGGACGGTCGCGGTTGACCTTGAGCAGAAATTCGTCCGCGACCCCGCGCAACTGCGTGCTGAGCGTGCTGGCCATCATGGCGGTATCGAGCTTGGTGCGTTCGCGCACGATCGCCTTAACGGCGTTGATGTGGTGGGTGATCAGTTCCGCCGGGACCAGATCGAGGTCGGGTGCGTGTTCGATGATGCGGCACAGGCTTTCGGCGGCGGCGCCCGCGGAAGGGAAGCCGAACGTCGCGGCGTCGCCCTTGATGTCATGGGCGGCGCGAAACAGTTCCTCGCGGTTGTGGACGGTGAAGCC
>JBARNF010000452.1:0-2630 GCA_049802835.1 Bradyrhizobium sp. | reverse complement strand
GGGTAACAGTTGGGCCGACGCGGCACCGGCGAGCAGCGCGGCGGCTATTCCGCCCAGCAACATCTTACCAGCCAGGTCTGAAGCCGTGGACAAAGCCCCGTTCAGACCCTTAAACATAGCGCGGCGCCTGCCTCCGTCATCGCGATGCCGCCGCAGCGATCTCGACCAGTCTGGAGTTCTCACGTCGACGCCTCCTTGCGCTTCAGGCAAGCGACGGGCGTCCGCGGCCTCGGTGGAGACCTCGCGACATATTCCCCGCGCGATACGACGCCTTCGGGCCCAATTGCCCTGATCGGCCTCGATCGAGATCATAGTTGCGTGATCGGATTCGATGGATTTGCGGCGCTAGACGGGATTTTGTATGACAGGGTGCATATAAGGCATGCGTGGAAGCGATCTGCAGCCAGTGTGGCTGCCGCGCAACGCCACCCGCTCAGGCCGCCAGCCGCTGTCGCCGCCGCGCCAGGATCAGCAGCGTGACGACGATGGTGATGTTGAGCGCATTCCAGCCGAGCCCATTGGCGAACGCCGCCGCATAGGAGCCGGTGGCATCGAAGATGACCCCCGACACCCAGCCGCCCAGGGACATGCCGAGCACCGAGGCGAAGATGATGATACCGACCCGGGTGGCGGCCTCGCGCGCCGGCATCGCCTCGCGCACGATGATCGCATAGCTCGGCACGATGCCGCCCTGGAACAGGCCGAACATCGCCGAGATCAGATAGAGCGAGCTCAGGCTGTCGAAGAACAGGTAGAACAGCAGCGCAAACCCCTGGGCCAGCGAGCCGATCAGCAGCGTCCGCATGCCGCCGATGCGATCGGCGAGATAGCCCGAGCCGATGCGGCTGACGATGCCGAACGCCATCATCAGCGACAGCATCTGGGCGCCGCGGGCGACGCCATAGCCGAGGTCGCCGCAATAGGCGACGATGTGGACCTGTGGCATCGACATCGCGACGCAGCAGGCGATCGCGGCGACGCTGAGCAGCCCGGTCAGCGCATTGGTGGAGATCGGCAGATCGAGCTGCGGCGGCGGGGCCCGGGTGTGATCATGGCCGCCGGCGCCGTCCATGCGGGCGCGCAGGATCAGCAGCAGCGCGCTCATCGTCACCGCGCAGAAGATCCCGAGCGCGACATGGGTCGCGCGCCAGCCGATCTGCTGCACGCCCCAATTCACCAGCGGCGGCCACACCGTGCCGGCGACATAGTTGCCGGAGGCGACGATGGTGACGGCGAGCCCGCGATAGCGCTCGAACCAGTGCGAGGCCTCGGCCATCAGCGGCGCGAAGGTCACGGACGCGCCGAGCCCGATCAGGAAATACACCGCCTGGAACTGCCACAGCGTCATCGACGCGCCGGCGAGCAGATAGGCCGCGGTGGTACAGGCAATGCTCAAGGCCATCGCGGTGACGATGCCGAACCGATCGGTGATGCGGCCGACGATGACGCCGCCGAGGCCGAAGCCGAACATGGTCAGCGTATAGGCCAGCGACACCGCGCCGCGGCTGGCGGCAAACTCGGCCTGCACGGTCGGCAGCACCACGACGACGGTCCACATGCCCGCGCCGCCGATCGACCCGATCACGAGCGCGAGCCCCAGCCGCGCCCAGGCCTGGCGCGAATCTGGCGTGAAGTGAGGCGCTTCCTCGAATCTTGTGTGGGGTCCGTGCACGATGGGCGCAAATTCCCCATCGCAGCCCGCAGGGTCAAGCCACATTGCTGCGGCATTGGCCATGCAGAAGCACCGCAACAGAGATGATCCCGCTGGCGACCGGATTTTCGCGGCTCGATATTCGCTGCTCGATATTCGTTGCTCTTGGCGACGCAGCAAATTCTGGCTAGGTTGCGCGCGGCAACGAAGAGATTTGCGCGCGCATGTCGTTTGGACTGACACGGAAGATGCGGGTTATGGCGGGACGACTGCTCGTCCTCGCCTACCTGTTCTGCGTGCTCAGCCCTGGCGTCGCGATGGCGCTCGGCCGTGGCGCTGCGCCCTGTTTCGACGAAGCGACCATTGCGGTTGCGGTCTCTCATCATGAGATGGCCGACACCGTGATGATGCCTCAGATGCATGCGGCGCACGCGCATCATCATGATCACCCAGCCGCGGACGCGGGCATGCAGGCGCGGCACGCTCCTGCCCCCGCCCCCTCACACCACGATCATAGCAAGATGCCCGGCCCCTGCTGCGCCATGATGTGCGCCGTGGGCCTCGCCGTCGCGCTGCCAGCGATGAGCCTGCCCGCTCCGCTCGCCACCGCCAGCGTGACCACGCGCGAGCAGAGCCTGCCCGGGCGCACGCCGCCGCGGCTCGATCGTCCGCCCATCGTCCTCGTCTGAGCGAACGACGCGGGATCGCGCGCGGCCTGCGCGCCGATCGCTGCGATTCATCGACAGATCAAAGGACTCCATATCATGTTGTCGCAATCGAAGGCGACGTCCGCAGCCGCTTGTCCGGCACGGCGCGCCCTGCCGTTTCCTGTTCGCCCAAGCGCATTGGCGCTGCTCGCGGCCTTCAGCCTTGCCGCCTGCCAGCCGCGCACGGTCGCGCTGTCAGGCGCCGATCCGGCCGACCCCGGAGCCCGCGTCGCGCCCGTGCGCACCTCGGCGGTGACCGCGCCCTTCACGTC
>JBARNF010000451.1:0-7871 GCA_049802835.1 Bradyrhizobium sp. | reverse complement strand
ACGATGCCCCGGCACTGGCTTCCGCCGACGTGGGAATTGCGCTAGGCGCCCGCGGCGCCAGCGCCTCGTCGGAAGCGGCCGATGTCGTGATCCTGGCCGATCGGCTCGACCGCGTCGGCGAGGCGATCGTGATCGCGCAGCGGGCTCGCCGCATCGCGCTGGAGAGCATCATGGCCGGCATGGGGCTGTCGTTTCTCGCCATGGGCGCGGCAGCGTTCGGCCTGCTGCAGCCGGTGCCTGCGGCGCTGGTACAGGAGGCCATCGACGTCGCCGTCATCCTCAATGCGCTACGCGCGTTGCTCCCGGCCGGCCGCGGCAAGGCCGGCCGTATCACGGCCGAAGTCGGTCGCGGGCTCCGGCATGATCATCAGGCGCTGCTGCGCGGCCTCGATCGCCTGCGTTCCATCGTCGATGCGCTCGACGAGGCCTTGCCCGAACCGGCAATCACCCTGATCGTTGAAGCCAACGCCGTGGTCCAGGACCAGGTCGTCGCCCATGAGCGCGACGACGAGGGCTCGGTCTATCCGCGGCTTGCGCGCCTGCTGCAGGACAGCCACGGCCTCTCGGCCATGAGCCGGGCGCATCGGGAGATCCTGCATCTGGCGCGGCTGCTCGGCCGGCTCGCGGAGGAACTCCCGTCCGAGCACGTGGATCGCTACATGATCCGCGACGCCCAGCGGGTGATCGAGGCGATCGAGACGCTGGTGCGCATGCACACCGCGCAGGAGGACGACATCTACGAGGCCGTGGTGGCGCCATCAGCGGCGTGAGGTCACTCGGAATGTTTCGGCAGGTCGATCCGCTCGTCCGCGAACTCGGGAGGACCATCGATCAGGCGCCGGATCCGCCGTTCGCGCTCGTCCGCAGGCAGCTTCGGATCCAGCATCTGGTCGATCAGTCGGACCGCATTCTGCTCGATCACGATCCGATCCCCCGGCTTGGGCTGTGGAGTTGCTGCCGGCCGGGACGCGTGCAGGCCGAGCGCGAGCAGCCGGCTGATGGCATCGGAGCGCGTGGTTTCCTGCGTCTCGGCCCACGCGTCGATCTCTGCGGTGAGCTCCTGGGAGAGCTTCACAGCACTCACGGCGTCATGTCCCAGCCGGACTGCGGGACGATGATCCCTTCGCGTGTTGGACAATGGCGTCATCTGCCTGTTGATCATAGCAACCTAAAATAGGTTCGAGGGGATGGGATTTGATTCGGATCAAAGACGTCCTAAGAAAGCAACCGTCTCGCGGCGATCCGGCCGCTGGAAGCCAAGCGCGTGTCTGCCGCCAGGCGGGCGTCGGAGCGCGATACCGAACACGGCCAGTTGCCCATGCGATTCCTGCACACGTTCCAGCTCCTTGATTTTCTCGATACGCTCGTCAGCCTGTTCGCGGCCTTCGTGCTCGGCACGTTGATCGGTGCCGAACGGCAGTATCGGCAGCGCAGCGCCGGCCTGCGCACCAATGTTCTGGTCGCTGTCGGAGCCGCCGCCTTCGTCGATATCGGCAATCGTCTGACCGGCGCCGACGGCGCGGTGCGGATCATCGCGTATGTGGTGTCGGGCATCGGCTTTCTCGGCGCCGGCACGATCATGAAGGAGGGCATGAACGTCCGCGGGCTCAACACGGCGGCGACCTTGTGGGCGTCCGCCGCGGTCGGGGCGTGCGCCGGCGCCGACCTGATCGCCCAGTCGGTGGCGCTGACCTTTTCCGTGCTGGCCGGCAACACGCTGCTGCGGCCATTGGTCAATGCCATCGATCGCATCCCGCTCAATGCCGCGACCTCCGAGGCCCATTATGAGATCGTCGTGACCACGGACGCGCTGCATGCGGCCGAACTGCGCGAGGCGCTCGACGAGCGGCTGGAGGCCGCCAAATATCCGGTGCGGGAGACCGAGGTGGCCTATCGGTCCGATGACATCGTGGAAATCATCGCCACGCTGGTGCCGCTTGCAGCCGATACGGTCGAGCTCGATCGCGTGACGGCTGAGCTGGCGAAGCTGTCTGGCGTGCGTCATGCGACCTGGAACGTCAGCGCGCTGGAGTGATGCGCCGCGCGAGAGTCCGCGAGCGTCGCTATTTGATGCAACGGCCAACGTCGCCTGCCGCGGTCGGTGTCTCATAGCCGCCCGGCGACATCGGCTGGCCGTCGAAGAACACCGCAAGCTGATTGGCGATGCCATAGTCCGTCGCCCCCCGGCGCCGATCGTTGATCATGCGCGCAATGTTCCATTCGTCGTGTGAACCATAGCTGAATGCGACGGAGGCCCGCAGACCGTAGTAGTTGCGGAAGCCGGCCCGGCTCAGACTGCCATTGGCGATGGCGTCCTTGAACTTCGGGTCCGGGATGATCTTCTCGTCGAACCAGGACTCGAGTTTCTCGAAATCGTGTGTCCCGGTGAGCTCGAAGTACTTTGCGAAGTCGTGCGGGCCGGAAAAGTAGAAGAAGTCGAACGCCTCGCCGAGACCCTTCTCGCCTTCCAGGATCTGGGTCCACATATACATGTAGTCGGCGCCGCTGGCGCCCTGCATTCCGTCGCCGCCCTCGGTCCCCGGATTCAGCACGAACACCGCGCGTGGCCCGAATCGCTCGGTCACGCGCTCGGTGATCTTTGCCGCGATCTCCGTGTTGACCGCGAACGAGCCGCCGCCGGCAGGCGACAGCGGGACACTGAGATAGCCGATCGCCCTGCCTTGCGCGCGCTGGTCGGCAACGAGCTTGCGCACCCGCGCCACGTTGGCCGCGATCGTCGTCTGGAATTCCGGATGGACACAGTAGCAGATGTCGAGCGCGGTACAGGCGGTGACCGGATCCGAGGCGGCGCGGGCAGGCGGGCCAGGGGTCGTCGCAAACAGGGCTGCGGCTGCGATCACAAGTCCCAAAGGCGCCCAGGACCGATCGCATGAACGTCCAGCGGGATTCCTCATACGACCTCCTTCCCCGATCGCCGGCAGGGCTCGGCAGATGATATTGAGCTGGGCAGAAAATACAACCAGGGATATATTTGGCGCCGGTGGCGGTGAAGCTCGATCAATGCCGGCCGCGGGCGAAGATCTCGTAGAAGCCGAGCACGATCTCGCAGGCGATCAGGATCACGACGATGACTTCGAGCCGCAGCGAGCGCTTGGTGTCGATGATGTCGGCGAGTGTCGTCGCCGTCTCGGCAATCACGGCGAGCTTGCGGTTGAGCATTTCCTCGCGCTCCTTCAGCTCATATTCGTCTTCGAGCCTCGCATAGAGCCGTTCGAGATCCGGCCGGTCCCACAACACGTCCGGCTTCTCGCCGACGGCGACACGGCCGGAGACGCGGTGCTGCACCAGAAGCGCCTCGCCAAGCAGCTTGAGCATGGCGACCCGGCTCTTCGACGTCCGCCCAAGCGAGGCCAGCTCGCGCGCGAACGGCTCGATCGTATCGAAGACATTGGCGATCTCGCGCTCGCTGCGGCCGAGCACGACGCTCTTGGCGAGCGCGTCGGCGACGATCAGCAATCGCTCCAGCGACAATTCCCTGACCAGGATCGGACCGCCGACCGGGATCGGCTCATCGGACTCGCGTGCGACCTGGACTTTGGCTGCTTCCTCTTCGTGCGGCGCAATCGGACCGAACAGCCGTGCGCTCAGCAGGTCGAGAAAGGTGGTCTCCTCGGCCGGCGGCATCCCGATGAACACGACGACGCCGTAGCGAAACACCACGGCGACCCCGGTCTCGCCGATGCGAACGGCGAGAGGCGTTGCCGACAGCACCTGGCCGCCGAAGCCCGCGGTATTGATGCGGTCGGCGATCTGCAGAGCGTGGGCGGCGAGTTGTGGGATAAGCGGGGTTTCCGTACTCATGCAGCGAGCCTACCATGCCGATGCGGACAGTTCGATAACACCCGGCAAGCATCGGGCCATCGCCGCAATGTCCCGGCTTGAACCCGCTTGACACGGATGATCGTAGCTCGCCATTTGAAGGAGCACACCGAACGGATCAGCTTTCATGTCGAAGACCGGCGCTGCGGACTACTACGCCTCGATCCCCGTGTTTCGCGGCTTTTCGCGGCTGATGGAACCACAGCTCTACAAGCCGGTGCCCGACGATTGGATGATCGGGACTGCCGACATCGTCGATTCCACGAAGGCGATCGCCGACAAGCGCTACAAGGCGGTCAATATGGCCGGTGCGGCAGTGATCGCGGCGGTCACGAATGCGCTGGAGGGGCGTGAATTCCCGTTCGTGTTCGGTGGCGACGGTGCGAGCTTCGCGATCGGACCGGACGACGTGACGGCTGCGCGCGAGGCGCTGGCGGCCACGGCGACCTGGGTCAGGGAGGATCTCGGACTCTCGATGCGGGTCGCGCTGGTGCCGCTGCAGGCCATTCGTGCGCAAGGGCTCGACGTGCGCGTGGCGCGCTATGGCCCATCGGCCAACCTGTCCTACGCGATGTTCGCAGGCGGCGGCTTGGGCTGGGCGGAGGCTGCGATGAAGCGCGGCGCGTTCGCGATCCCGCCGGCGCCGTCCGGCGCGCAGCCCGATCTCTCCGGGCTGTCCTGCCGCTTCGAGGAGATCCCGTCGGCGCGCGGTCTGATCCTTTCGGTGCTGGTGCTGCCTGCCTCGGAGACGGATGCGCAGGCCTATCGAAAAGTGATCGAGGAGATCATTACGCTCACGGAGCGCAGCCCCGATGCCGGACGACCGGTGCCGGCCGGGGGCCCGGCATTGCGGTGGCCGCCGCAGGGCTTCAGCTATGAGGTCCGCGCCACGCGCGGCGGCTCGCGGCTCGGCCGCCGGATTCGCGTGCTCGGGCGCACGCTGTTCGTCTATGCGATCATGCGCTTCGGCATCAGCGTCGGTGGCTTCGTGCCGGGTCTCTACACGCAGCAGCTGGTCGAGAATTCCGACTTTCGGAAATATGACGATGCGCTGCGCATGATCCTCGACTGCACCGAGGAGCTCGCGCGGGAGCTGGAGCTGCGCCTGAGCGCGGCGGCCTCACGCGGCATCGTTCGCTACGGGCTGCATCGGCAGGACGCGGCGATGATGACCTGCTTCACGCCGTCTGCGATCCGCCCCGACCACGTTCATTTCGTCGATGGGGCACGGGGCGGATACGCGTCGGCTGCGACCGCGCTCAAGTCCGCGGTCGCCTGACAGCGCTCACTGCGAGCGGGTCCAGGTCTC
Organism: Bradyrhizobium sp.; assembly: GCA_049802835.1. Classification (GTDB taxonomy): domain Bacteria; phylum Pseudomonadota; class Alphaproteobacteria; order Rhizobiales; family Xanthobacteraceae; genus Bradyrhizobium. Next base: position 2,722 of record JBARNF010000451.1, on the reverse strand, counting down.
GCCGCCGCACAGCGTTCCGACACAGCCTTCGACCTTCAGCGTGTCCGGGCCAGACACCGAGATATGGCTGATATAGCTCTGGCCATCGTCGGCGTTGTAGATCTTGCCGGACCATTTATTGGGCCCATCGGCCCGGATGCCTTCAAACAGCTGCAGGCCGATGATCGGGCGGTTGGCAAGGGCGCGATTGGGATTCTTGTTGTCGACCGCCGGCTTGCCGGTGTCGGTATCCATCGGCTGCTTCAGCCATACGACTGTGCCGCACAGATTGGCGCCGCATTTCGTCACCTTGATCCTGGCGTCGGCCGCCTGCGTCAGCCAAGTGCCGGTCGGATCATCGGCGGCCAGAGCCGGCTGCGCGATCACGAAAGCTGCGAGTGCAAGACCAGCCAGACGCAATTTCCAAATCATCTTACCCCCCGTTGAAACCGCGCTTCCATAACAGCAAATGGCGTCGATGCAATCAGGGGAGGTGGGTTTGTCCAAAGCGTCATCATCACGATCAGGTGCATCGCCGACGTCCTGTCTCAATCTCTTGTTCGATTGTCTCGCCGGACGCCCCAGCGTCCGGTCACCAGGGCAGGCCGCACAGGTCGATGGTCCCGCGCGTCGGTGCGGTACGCTTGGCGTCGCGCACGAGCGCAGCCAGCGCATCGAAGCGGATCCGCCCTTTGCCCGGCTGCTCGACATAGACATCGCCGTCGAACGCTTCGAAGCCGCGCGCCATGTAGAAAGGAATGCGATCGGGCGCGCAGAACAGGATCGCGAAATTGACGGAGTCCTCGTGTCTCAGCGTCTGGATCGCGGCATTCAACGCGACGGTGGCGAGACCGCGATTGCGGCTCTCTGCGCGCGTCAATACGCCGCCGATGCCGCCGACATTGATCTTCTGCCCGTTCCACGTCACGACGCGGCGATAGATCCCGACATGGCAGAGCACATGGCCGGTCTCGTCCTGCACCAGCACCCGCAGGTCGGCATGCGCAAAGGTGATACCGGCCCAGGGTAATCCGGCCACCACCTCGGGCGGCCAGACCGCATCATAGAGCGGCTTGACCAGCGGCCAGGAGGCGTCCCCGTTCAGTACGTCGATCTCGATGCTCATCAAAACGGCTCGCTTTTTCCAGAATCACAGTGTTTAGGAGTTCGGAACCTTCTATAAGGAGGTCCCGTTAAATCCCGTCTTCCCACAAGTTGCGGAACCGCCCCCATGACCTTTACGCTTCCCCCCCTGCCTTACGCCTATGAAGCCCTCGGACCCTACATGTCCAAGGAGACGCTCGAGTACCATCACGACAAGCATCATCAGGCCTATGTGACCAACGGCAACAACGCGATCAAGGGGACCGAATTCGAAGGCAAGTCCCTCGAAGAGATCGTCAAGGGCTCGTACGGCAAGAACCCCGCGGTGTTCAACAATGCCGGCCAGCACTTCAACCACATCCATTTCTGGTCGTGGATGAAGCCGAACGGCGGCGGCTCGAAGCTGCCCGGCCGCCTGGAGAAGAAGATCGACGAGGACCTCGGCGGCTTCGAGAAGTTCAAGGCCGACTTCGCAGCCGCCGGTGTCGGCCAGTTCGGCTCGGGCTGGTGCTGGCTCTCGGTCAAGAACGGCAAGCTCGAAATCTCCAAGACTCCGAACGGCGAGAACCCGCTGGTGCACGGCGCGACCCCGATCCTCGGCTGCGACGTCTGGGAGCACTCCTACTACATCGACTATCGCAACCGCCGTCCCGACTATCTCAAGGCGTTCGTCGACAGCCTTATCAACTGGGACTACGTCGACGAACTCTACGGCAAGGCGATCTGATCGATCGGATATCGGTGCATCAGGGCGGCGGCTTCGGCTCGCCGCCCTCTTTCGTGGCAGGGGCTTTTGACGAGGGCGATCCTTGCAAGAGCGGCGCCCTTGCGGCAAAAGTTTTGCTCCATTCGCGACGAGGTCAGGGAATCCCTTCTCTCGATGCGGTCTGCAGGTAAGGTCCCGTGAATCAGCTGGTCGGATATTTTCTCGTCTTCTTCGGCGGCGGCTGCGGCGCCTCGCTGCGGCACGCGATCAACATCGCGAGCGCCAGGGCATTCGGCACGGACTTCCCGTACGGCACCTTCATCATCAACATCACCGGCTCGACGGTGATGGGCCTGATCGCCGGCTATCTTGCCTTCAAGGGTGGCGCGACCCAGCATTGGCGGCTGTTCCTGATGACCGGCATCCTCGGCGGCTATACGACCTTCTCGGCCTTCTCGCTCGACACCGCGCTGCTTTATGAGCGGGGCGCGTTGGGGCTGGCGGCGCTTTATGTCCTCGGCTCAGTCGGGATCTCCATCGCCGGCCTGTTCGGTGGCCTGGCGCTGATGCGTTATCTGACCTGACGGACTGGCGCTCGAGGGGAGTGCACCATCTCTCCGCCGTCATTGCGAGCGCAGCGACGCAATCCAGAATCTTTCCTCGGCACCAGTCTGGATTGCGTCGCTGCGCTCGCAATGACGGTGGGTGACCATCCCGCACGCGAAAAACATCCCCGATGCCGATGTGGTGGACAGAGGTGATGTTATAATATAACATTGTGACGAAATGACCCAGTCCACGATCCATAGCCACGGCCACGCCCATGGCGTTCACGGGCATAGCCATGCTCACAGCCATGGCCCCGCCGCGCCGCATCCGGCGCAGGCCGCGCCGTGGTCGATCCTGCGCATGCCGGTGACGACCCGGCTTGGC
>JBARNF010000450.1:0-2351 GCA_049802835.1 Bradyrhizobium sp. | reverse complement strand
TTGCGGAAGGTCGAGACGTTGTCGAGACCCGCATTGGTCCTGGTATCGGCGATCATGACGAGCCCGTCACGCACCAGAATTCCGCAGCAATAGGTCATCGTCATCCCCTCGGGCAGTTGGGCGAATTAGTAGCGAAATTCGGCGGCGCGTCCAACCCTGATCCCTTGGGCCACATGGAGGCATGCGGGGCGCCCGGATCTCGCTTCCAGGCTACGCGGGCAGTCCCGTAGCCCGGATGAGCGACAGCGACATCCGGGGTGTCACGCGCTGTATCGGTGAACCCGCATGTCGCTCCGCTCATGCGGGCTACGGGGCCTGTTCCGGATTTCAGGACTGCCGCTGCGACTGCGATTGCGACTGGCCGCCGCGGCCGACCTGCTCGACCTTCACCTTCACGGTGAGCGTCTCGGTGCCGCCGCCATAGCGGGTGCCGCGCACGGGCGCCGCGCCGAGATAGTCGAGCCCGATCGCGACGCGGACATGCGCATCGGTGGTGCAGATGCAGTTGGCGGCATCGAAACCGACCCAGCCCAGCGTTGGCACATAGGCCTCGGCCCAGGCATGGCCGGCTTCCTGGTGCACCGCACCATCGGAACGCAGGAAATGCCCGGACACGAAACGGGCAGGGATGCCGCCGGCTCGGGCGCAGGCGATGAAGATATGCGCATAGTCCTGGCAGACGCCGCGCTTCAGGGCGAACGCCTCTGCGGCCGAGGTGCCGCTGTTGGTCGGGTCCTCGTCGAAGGTCATGTGCTCGTAGATCTGCGTCATCAGCGTGTGCAGGAAGCCGAGCTGGTCGCTCTCCGATTCCGCGTGCAGGTCGCGCACGACGGCGGCCATGGCCGCATTGGCGGTCGTGAGCGGGGTCTGGCGCAGGAAGAAGACGGGCGGAAAGCGCTCGTCCGTTCCCTTCAGCACGCCGCCGGTGTCGTGCGTCTCGACCAGCCCTTCGGCGGTGATGGTCAGATCCTGCAGCGCCCCATGCGTGATCACGTGGGTCATGTTGCCGAAGGCATCCTCGTGCATGTCGAGGCGCGAATCGGTCGACACGTCGATCTGCCATTCCGCGACATATTGGCCGTCATGACTGCCTGGCGTCATGCGGATGATCTGGATGACGCCGGTCGCCGCCGGCTCATAGCGATAGGTGGTGGAATGAGAGATACGCAGGCGCATGGCGGTCGATCGATCTTGTGAGGTTGCTTACCGCGGTAGCTCGTTTCACCTTCCCTCGAAAGGGCAGGCCGGCCTTCGACTGGGCCGAGGGGCGCACCGAAGCGCCGGAAGTGGTCTCCCGGCCACAGTCTCGGTCGCAGCGGAGCCCTCAGATCAGGTACTGCTTGGTGATGATCTCTCCCAACCGCGAATTGTCGGAGATGAATTCCTGGATGAACTCGTGCACGCCGTGCTGGAAGATGTCGTCCATGTTGGAATGCTCGAGCCGGTTGCGGACGCCGCGGGCATGGCGCTGGGCCGGGCCTTGGCGGCCATAGGCCACGCCAATCTGGTCGAGATTGCGGACGAGATTGCCGTAGCAGCTTGCCAGCGAGCGCGGCAGCGTGTCGTTGAGCATCAGGAGATCCGCGATCAGCCAGGGCTTGAGTGTCTCGCGATACACCCAGTGATAGGCCGTCAGCGCCGAGACCGAGCGCAGGATCGAGGTCCACTGATAGTAGTCGAGCGGACCGCCGACATGCTCCTCCTCGGGCAGCAACACGTGATATTTCACGTCGAGAATGCGGGCGGTGTTGTCGGCCCGCTCCAGATGCAGGCCGAGCCGGGAGAACCAATAGGCGTCGTTGCGGAGCATGGTCCGGTAGGCGGAGCCGTCGAAGCGCAGCGAGGTCTCCTGGACGAAACGCAGGAAGCGGGCAAGCTCCTCGCGCGTTTTGGTGCCCTTGCTCCACACCTCCTGCAGCTCGATCCAGGAGCCGTTGAGCGTGTCCCACATCTCGGATGTCAGCGCGGTGCGGACCGAGCGGGCGTTGAGACGGGCGCCTTCGATGCAGTTCCTGATCGAGGACGGGTTCGACTGGCTGAAGGAGAGATATTCGACGACGTTCTGCTCGTTGGCCTCCGCATAGACCTCGTAGAAGCTGACATTGACGCCGGCGGTCATCAGCGCCGATTCCCACTCGTTGGTCTTGCCGATATAGGCGGCGGGAAGGGCGGTGACGCGCAGGGTCGCGTCGATGGTGCGGGCGAGGTACTCGGCACGCTCCACGTAGCGGGCCAGCCAGTACAGGTTTTCAGCGGTGCGCGACAGCATGGGGCAATCTACAAGGTGCGAAGGAGACGGTGCGCTCCCTCTCCCCGTTCTTCACGGGGAGAGGGCTGGGGTGAGGGGCAGA
>JBARNF010000449.1:0-6711 GCA_049802835.1 Bradyrhizobium sp. | reverse complement strand
GGGCATCGCTGGCTCAAGACGGTGAAGCCCGAGGACATGCGCAAGGTGATGCGGCTGATCCGCCAGGGCGGCGCGCTGACGATCCGGGACATCGACGACGACGTGCTGACCGAGAAGGAGCATCTGTGGGCCAGCCGCAAGCCGTCGAAGCGCGCCCTGCAGCTCGGCTTCTACGAGGGCGTGCTGACGATCGCCGGCCGCGACGGCATGCTCAAGACCTACGACCTCACGACCCGGCATTTCGGCTGGGAGCGGCTGCCGAAGGCGGCGACCGAGCGCGAGGTCGCGGCCTATCTGCTCGACCGCGGCCTGCGCGCGCAGGGCGTCGTCAGCCTGGATTCGCTCTGCCACCTCAATGCATCCGCCAAGACGCAGGTGCGGCGGATCGTCGATGCCCGGGTCCGGCGCGGCGAGCTCGTGCCGGTGGCGCTGGAGGGCGCCGGCAAGCAGGAACATTGGGCCGAGCCCGGCGCGTTGGAAGCGGCGATCGAGATCAGTCCCGAGCGGGTGCACATTCTCTCGCCATTCGATCCGCTGATCATCCAGCGCAAGCGGACGCAGGCGTTCTTCGACTATGCGCACAGGTTTGAAGCCTATGTGCCGAAGGAGAAGCGCCAGTTCGGCTATTTCGCGCTGCCGGTGCTGGTCGGCGACGAGATCGTCGCAGCGTTGGACCTCAAGGCCGACCGGCAGGCCGGGAAGCTGTTGATGCAGAAATGGACCTGGGTCGGCCATGGCAGGGCGGCGCGGGGCGAGGCGCGCAAGGATCTGAAGCGGCGCATCGAGGACGAGCTGCACTCGTTCCAGCGGTTTCAGCTCGGCGACTGACGCGCGGGCGCGCGCGATGAGGCCAGCGCGCTCAGCATCCGATCGATCCAGATCCCGAGCGTGATGCCGGCGGCGTAGGCGACGACGTTCCAGAGCGAGAAGATCCGCCCGAGCAACAATGCGCCTGCGAGCGTGATGCGGAAGCCGTCGAGCCAGGGTGTGTGGATCAGCCGGCTCGCCTCGACGACCGCCGCCAGGGTGAGCGCGATCAGACCGAGCGAGCGCCAGGGCAGCCGCGGCAGCAGCGTCGCGACAAGGAAATAGACCATCGTCGCCCACAAGGCCGAGCCGCCATATTTGACGGCGAAGGCGGGAATGCCGAGGCCGCGCCCATAGACCCGCAAGGCAAGACCGAGCGCAATTATCATCAGCGCCGTGCCGAGCGCCACGCCGGCGCGGCGCCGTCCGTCGGCAGAGGTCGACGTGCCGGTGGACGACGTCGTCATGCGCGAGCCGCGCCCCCGCGATGCGTCGACAGGCTGTGGGATAGCTGGTTTTCCGATTGACTTGCCACCACCGATACTCAACACCCGCGATCAACTACAAACGTCTTCAAGACCCCCGGGAGGAGATCGATGAGTCTGTCCGCCAACATGTCGGCCGATCCGGCCCGTTCCGATATCGAAACATCGACCATCCGCGCCATCTCCTGGCGCCTGATTCCCTTCCTGATGCTCGCCTATTTCTTCTCCTATCTCGACCGGGTCAATCTCAGCTTTGCTGCGCTGACCATGAATGCGGAGCTGAAGTTCACGCCGCTGATCTTCGCGTGGGGCGCCGGCATCTTCTTCATCGGCTATTTCATCTTCGAGGTACCGAGCAATCTGGCGCTGGAGAAGTTCGGCGCCAGCCGCTGGATCGCGCGCATCATGGTGACCTGGGGCATCATCTCGGCGTTGATGGCGCTGGTGTCCGGTCCATGGAGCTTCTACGCGCTGCGCTTCCTGCTCGGCGTGGCCGAGGCGGGCTTCTTTCCGGGCATCATCCTCTATCTCACCTATTGGTATCCCGCCCAGTACCGCGCCCGCTTCCTCGCCGCCTTCGCGGTCGCCGTCCCGGTGTCGAGCGTGATCGGCGCGCCGGTGTCGGGCCTGTTGCTCGGCCTGCACGGCGCCATGGGTCTGCAGGGATGGCAGTGGCTGTTCATCATCGAAGGCATTCCGTCGATCGTGCTCGGTGTCGTCACCTGGTTCTATCTGACCGACCGGCCGGAGCACGCGACCTGGCTGTCGGCGGAGCAGAAGGCCTGGCTCGCGGCACGGCTGCAGGCCGAGACCGCGGCCAAGCAGGCGGCCGGACACATGACGCTGGGTGAGGCGTTGTCCTCGCCGAAGGTGATCGTGCTGAGCCTGATCTATTTCGGCTTCGTCGGCGCGCTCTATGGCATGCAGTTCTGGCTGCCGCAGATCGTCAAGGCATTCGGCCTGACCAACGCGCAGACCGGCTTCGTCTCGGCGATCCCTTATGCCTTCGGCACCGTCGCGATGATCCTGTGGGCGCGCCATTCCGATGCGACGCGCGAGCGCGTGGTCCATGTCGGTGCGCCGATGATCCTGATCGCCGTTGCGCTCGCGGTCTCCAGCGTCGCGGGCGATCCCACCCTGACGATGATCGCGCTCACGGTGGCCGCCATCGGCGTGTTCTGCGTTTTCGGCGTGTTCTGGACCCTGCCGACCGCGTGGCTGTCGGGCACCGCGGCGGCCGGCGCGATCGCGCTGATCAACTCGATCGGCAACCTCGCCGGCTTCGGCGGGCCTTATCTGGTGGGCTGGATCAAGGACACCACCGGCTCGACCGCCCATGGCCTGCTCGCATTGTCGGTGCTGCCGCTGATCGCCGGCCTGCTGGTGTTCTTCGGCGGCCACGAGAGCAAGATCGAGTTCGCGGGAGAAGCGCCGGCGGAGTGAGGGCTGCAGAGTCCCGCACGTCATTCCGGGCTCGACCGCTGTTGCGGTCGCCCCGGAATGACGTCTGGGTATTCGAAGCGCAGCTGCGGCAACGTGTCCAGTCGTTCACGAAGTCCTGATTGCTGACGATTATTGACATTCGTCACTCAACAATCGACACTCTCTCGCAACTGCAGCGAGGAGTGTCCAATGCTGATCCGGCTGATTTTCGCGAGTTATTCCAAGCTCTTGACCAGCCTTGCGCTGGCTACCATGGCTGCGGCGCTGGCTGGCTGCAACGAGACCGCGGCCCAGAAGGCCGAGCCGACCCGGCCGGTTCTGGTCGCTCCGGTTCATTACGAGGCCGAGACGCCCGAGCGCAGCTTCGTCGGCACCATCCGGCCGCGCATCGAGGCCGATATCGGCTTTCGCGTCGCCGGCAAGGTCGCCAAGCGCCTGGTCGAGGTTGGCCAGACCGTCGAAATCGGCCAGCCGTTGGCGACCCTCGACGAGGTCGACCTGAAGCTGCAGGCCGAGCAGGCCGAAGCCGAATTCCGCGCCGCCACCGGCGTGCTGGCGCAGGCTTCGGCGGCCGAGACGCGGGCCAAGGAATTGCGCGCCAAGGGCTGGACCACGGACGCGCAGATGGATCAGGCGCGGGCGTCGGCCGATGAGGCACGGGCACGACTCAATCGCGCCGAGCGCTCGGTCGAGCTGACCAGGAACTCGCTCTCTTACGCGACCTTGCTCGCCGATGCCCGGGGCGTCGTCACCGCGACGCTGATCGAGCCCGGGGTGGTGGTCGCCTCCGGCCAGGCTGCGATCCGCGTCGCACGTTTCGCCGAGAAGGAAGCCGTGGTCGCGATCCCCGAGACCTTGCTCGAGCGCGCCAAGACCGGGAGCGCCTCCGTCACGCTGTGGTCGGAGGCCGACAAGAAATATGCGGCGAAGCTGCGCGAGATCGCGCCGGCAGCCGACCCCGCCACGCGCACCTATCTCGCCAAGTTCTCGCTGCCGGACGCCGGCGACGCCGTCTCGCTCGGCATGACCGCGACCTTGACGCTCGCCGATCCCGCCACCACGCGCGTGGCGCGGCTGCCGCTGTCGGCGCTGTTCAGCGAGGGACGCGAGCCGTCCTTCTATGTCGTCAACGACAATGGCGAGCTGACGCTGAAACCGGTCACGGTGAAGGCCTACGAGAGCAAGGACGTGCTGATCTCGGGCGGTGTCGACGAAGGCGACAAGGTGGTCGCGCTCGGCGTGCAGAAGCTCGATCCCGGCCAGAAGGTCCGGGTGGTCCAGGCGCTGACGTTCTGACGCAGACAACGAATACCAGCGTCCGTCATTGCGAGCGAAGCGAAGCAATCCAGGGTTCTTCGGCAAGTGCAGTCTGGATTGCTTCGTCGCTGAAACTCCTCGCAATGACGAGTTCTATCAACCGGCAGTGTCTCAAGCGGCAACAGATCATCGGAGACGACGATGAAGCGCTTCAATCTTTCGGCCTGGGCGGTCAGTCATCCGCCGCTGGTGCTGTTCCTGATCATCGCGCTCGGCGTCGCCGGCTTCTTCTCCTATCAGAAGCTCGGCCGGGCGGAAGATCCGTTCTTCACCGTCAAGGTCGTCAACGTCTCGGTTATGTGGCCGGGCGCGACCGCCGCCGAAATGCAGAGCCAGGTCGCCGACCCCATCGAGAAGAAGCTGCAGGAGCTGCCTTACTTCGAGAAGGTGCAGACCTATTCGAAGCCGGCTTTCACCGCGATGCAGGTGACCTTCCGCGATTCGACGCCGCCGAAGGAGGTGCCGCATCTGTTCTATCTGATCCGCAAGAAGCTCGACGACGTGCAGTCGTCGCTGCCGGCGGGCATCGTCGGACCCTTCGTCAATGACGAGTTCTCCGACGTCGATTCCATCCTGTTCATGATGACCGGCGAGGGCGCCGATTATGCGCAGTTGAAGAAGGCGGCCGAAGGCCTGCGCCAGCGCCTGCTGAAGGTCGCCGGCGTCACCAAGGTCAATCTCTACGGTACCCAGGACGAGCGCATCTATGTCGAGTTCAGCCATGCCAAGCTCGCCACGCTCGGCATCACGCCGCAGGCGCTGTTCGACTCGCTCGCCAAGCAGAACAACGTCACCCCGGCCGGCACGGTCGAAACCAATGCGCAGCGGGTGCCGCTGCGGGTCACCGGCGCGCTCGATGGCGCCAAGGCCGTCGCGGAGACGCCGGTCGAAAGCAACGGACGCGTGTTCCGGCTCGGCGATATCGCCACCGTCACCCACGGCTTCGTCGACCCGCCGAGCTTCAAGGTGCGGCAGGAGGGCAGGCCCGCGCTCGGCATCGGCGTCGTCACGGCCAAGGAGGCCAACATCCTGGAGCTCGGCAAGGAGGTTCACGCTGCCGCCGACGACTTCATGAAGGCCGTGCCGCAGGGCATCGAGATCGAGCAGATTGCAGATCAGCCCAAGGTGGTCGAGCACGCCGTCAGCGAGTTCGTGCATTCTTTCGTCGAGGCGCTGGCGATCGTGCTGTTCGTGTCGTTCCTGGCGCTCGGCTGGCGCACCGGCATCGTGGTGGCGCTGTCGGTGCCGCTGGTGCTCGGGCTCGTCTTCATCGTCATGAACATCATGGGGCTCAACCTGCATCGCATCTCGCTCGGAGCCCTGATCATCGCGCTCGGCCTGCTGGTCGATGACGCCATCATCGCGGTCGAGATGATGGTGGTGAAGATGGAGCAGGGCTGGGATCGGGTGCGCGCGGCGTCCTTTGCCTGGGAATCCACTGCGTTCCCGATGCTGACCGGAACCCTGGTCACGGCCGCAGGCTTCCTGCCGATCGGCTTTGCCAATTCAGCGGTCGGCGAATATGCCGGTAGCATCTTCTGGATCGTCGCCATCGCGCTGGTCGCGTCCTGGTTCGTCGCCGTGATCTTCACGCCCTATATCGGCGTCAAGCTGCTGCCCGACATGAAGGCGCATCACGGCCACGACGAGCACGCGATCTATGATACGCGGATGTACCGGGGCCTGCGCCGCGTGATCCGCTGGTGCGTCGATCACCGCATCACCACGGTTGCCGCGACCGTCGGCGTGTTCGCGGCTGCGATCGTCGCGTTCGGCCATGTCCAGCAGCAGTTCTTCCCGCTGTCGGAACGGCCCGAATTGTTCCTGCAGCTCCGCCTGCCGGAGGGCACGGCGTTCGGTGTCACCGAACAGGCCGCCAAGACGGCAGAGAAGCTGCTCAAGGACGACAAGGACATCGAGACCTACACCGCCTATGTCGGGCAGGGCTCGCCGCGGTTCTGGCTCGGCCTCAACCCGCAACTGCCGAACGAGGCCTTCGCCGAGATCGTGATCGTCGCCAAGGACGTCGCGGCGCGCGAGCGGATCAAGGCCAAGATCGAGACCGCCGCCGCCAATGGCGTGCTGAACGAAGCGCGCGTCCGGGTCGATCGCTTCAATTTCGGTCCGCCGGTCGGCTTCCCCGTCCAGTTCCGAGTCATTGGCCCCGATGCGGCCAAGGTGCGCGACATCGCCTACCAGGTCCGCGACGTGGTCAGGCAGAACCCGAACGTCAGGGATCCGCAGCTCGACTGGAACGAGCAGTCGCCCTATCTGAAGCTCGTCGTCGACCAGGACCGCGCCCGCGCGCTTGGCCTCACGCCCCAGGACGTCTCGCAGGCGCTGGCGATGCTGATCTCCGGCGTGCAGGTCACGACCATCCGCGACGGCATCGAAAAGGTCGGCGTCATCGCCCGTGCGGCGGCGTCCGAGCGGCTTGATCTCGCCCATGTCGGCGACCTCACCATCACCTCGAAGAATGGCGTCGCGGTGCCGCTGCAGCAGATCGCCAAGATCGAGTATTCTCACGAGGAACCGATCCTGTGGCGGCGCAACCGCGACATGGCGATCACGGTGCGCGCCGACGTGGCGGATGGCGTCCAGGCGCCTGATGTCACCAACCAGATCTCGCCGAAACTGCAGGACATCCGCAACCGCCTCG
>JBARNF010000448.1:0-5050 GCA_049802835.1 Bradyrhizobium sp. | reverse complement strand
AACGTGACCAGGGGCACGGTCACGCCGATCGCGCCGAGACATCCTGTGGCCGTTCGCTGGAGGAGTGCGGACAACGACGTCCTCACGCCAGCGGACGGCAACCACAGGAGAGTGACATGAAGTCCATCATTGCCGGTGCGCTGGTTCTCGTCCTGACGTCAGGCGCGAGCTTCGCAGGCACGCCGCTGATCGATGCGCGGCGGACCGTCCAGTCGCATCGCATCTATAACGGCATCGCTTCGGGCCGGCTGACTTACCACGAAACGCAGCAGCTCGTCCGCGGCCAGATCCACGTGCAGAAGCTCGAGAACAAGGCCAAGGCCGACGGCGTGGTGACGCCGTTCGAGCGCGCCCGCATCAACGTCGCGCAATCCGTCCAGGGCGCGCGCATCTTCTGGAAGAAGCATAATTGAGCAGCCGCAGTTCGTTCATTACACGGGTCATTTCCAAGCAAACGCGTCGTGCCCCGCGCAGGCGGGGCACCCAGTACGCCGCGGCGCCTCTGATGAAGGTTGGCGTCTCGGAGTACTGGATCGCCCGCCTCCGCGGGCGATGACGGCTTCTTACCACTGCATTGTCGTGCGTCGCGCCAGCTCGGAGAGGTCGTGACGCTGCCTACGCCCATCCCTCCAGCACGATCTTGCCGCGCGAGGTGTTGCTCTCGATCAGGGCGTGGGCGCGCTTGAGGTTGGCGGCGTTGATGGTGCCGTAGTTGTCGCCGAGCGTGGTGCGGATGACGCCCTTGTCGATCAGGTCGGCGACGTCGTTGAGCAGGTTGTGCTGGGCGATCATGTCCGGCGTCGTGAACGACGAGCGGGTGAACATCGATTCCCAGTGGATCGAGATCGCCTTGCCCTTGAAGGGCGCAATCGAGAACTCGGCGGGATCGTCGATCAGGCCGAACTTGCCCTGCGGCGCCATCAGCTCCGCGATGCCCTTGTAGTGCTGGTCACTGTGGGTGAGGCTCGCCACAAGTCCGACCGGCGGCAGCTTGAGCGCGTCGATCTGCTCCTTCATCGGCATGCCGTGATCGATCACGGCATGGGCGCCGAGCGCAAGACACCAGTCACGCGACTCCGGCCTGGTCGCGGTGGCGAGTACGGTGAGCCCAGTGAGGCGGCGTGCCAGCTGGATCAGGATCGAGCCGACGCCGCCGGCCGCGCCGGTGATCAGCAAGGTGCGGTCATCGAGGCTCTTGCCGGGCACAGCGCCGAGCCGGTCGAACAGCAGCTCCCAGGCGGTGATCGAGGTCAGCGGCAGCGCTGCGGCTTCCACGAACGACAGGCTCTTGGGCTTGCGGCCGACGATGCGCTCGTCGACCAGGTGGAATTCGGCATTGGTGCCCTGGCGCAGGATCGAGCCGGCGTAGAACACCTCGTCGCCGGCCTTGAACAGCGTCACGTCAGGGCCAACCGCCTCCACCACGCCGGCGGCGTCATAGCCGAGGATCTTGGTCTCGCCGGCCGGCGGGGCAGCGCGCTTGCGCACCTTGGTGTCGACGGGGTTGACCGAGACCGCCTTCACCGCGACGCGGATGTCGCGTCCTTTCGGCTCGGGCTTTGGGGCCTCGAAATCGAACAGCGCGTCCTTGTCCGTGATGGGCAGCGATGTCTGGTAACCGACGGCTTTCATGACGACCTCCTTGCTGGCCTCTGATAGGGCCTACTTGTCCTGCTGGCGTCATAATCGCAAGTACGGTAAAAACAGGGAACTAGTCCCTGTTTGGATACTATTGGACCAAAACGCCATGAAGCGGAAGAATTTCGCCCGCCGGCCGGGCTGCGCGGTGGAAGCCACGCTGGACCTGATCGACGGCAAGTGGAAGGGCGTCATCCTCTACCACCTGCAGGGCGGCAGCCAGCGCTTCGGCGAGCTCAGGCGGCGGATGCCGAGCGTCACGCAGCGCATGCTGACCAAGCAGCTGCGCGCGCTCGAGGAGGACGGGCTGATCGTCCGCAAGGTCTATGCCGAGGTGCCGCCGCGGGTGGAGTACAGCCTGTCGGAGGTCGGCGAGAGCCTGCGCCCGGTGATCGAGGTGTTGCGGACCTGGGGCGAGCGCCATCAGGACCGGCTGTCCTGCGCTGATGTTGCTGAGACCATCAAAACGCCGCATCACGCCGCCTGAGCTTGGCCGCACCGGCCGTTCCGCCTATATCCAGGGCGTCTTTTTCGAGGATTGTTCATGACGTCGATTCGTACCTTCGCGCTGCTGCTGCTGTCCCTGCTGGCCGTCTCTGCCGCCGCGGCGCAGGATCGCCGCGTGCCGCAGTCCCAGGCCGATCTGCGGCTGTCCTATGCGCCGATCGTGCAGCGCGTACAGCCGGCGGTGGTCAACGTCTACGCCGCCAAGATGGTGCAGAACCGCAATCCGTTCCTGGATGACCCCGTCTTCCGCCGCTTCTTCGGCCTGCAGGGCGGCCCGCAGGAGCAGATGCAGCGCTCGCTCGGCTCGGGCGTCATGATCGATTCCTCCGGCCTCGTCGTCACCAACGTGCACGTCATCGAGGGCGCCGACGAGGTGAAGGTGTCGCTGTCGGACAAGCGCGAGTTCGAGGCCGAGATCGTGCTGAAGGACACCCGCACCGATCTCGCCGTGCTGAAGTTGAAGGGCGCGCGCGAATCGTTCGTCACGCTCGACCTCGCCAATTCCGACGATCTTCTGGTCGGCGACGTCGTGCTGGCGATCGGCAACCCGTTCGGCGTCGGCCAGACCGTGACCCACGGCATCGTCTCGGCGCTGGCGCGCACCCAGGTCGGCATCACCGACTATCAGTTCTTCATCCAGACCGACGCCGCGATCAATCCCGGCAATTCCGGCGGCGCGCTGGTCGACATGACCGGACGTCTGGCCGGCATCAACACCGCGATCTATTCGAAGTCCGGCGGCTCGCAGGGCATCGGCTTCGCCATTCCCGCCAACATGGTGCGCGTGGTGGTGGCCTCCGCCAAGAGCGGGGGCAAGGCGGTCAAGCGTCCCTGGCTCGGCGCGCGGCTGCAGGCGGTGACGCCGGAGATTGCCGAAAGTCTCGGTCTGCGCTCGCCGACCGGGGCGCTGGTCGCCAGCGTCACGCCGAACAGCCCGGCGGCGCGGGCCGGCATCAAATCGTCGGACCTGATTGTCTCGATCGACGGCCAGACCGTCGATGATCCCAATGCGTTCGACTACCGCTTTGCGACGCGCCCGCTCGGCGGCACCGCGCAGATCGAGCTGCAGCGCGCCGGCAAGCCGGTCAAGGTCGCAGTCGCGCTGGAGACGGCGCCGGACACCGGGCGCAACGAGATGGTCATCAACGGCCGCTCGCCGTTCCAGGGCGCCAAGGTCGCCAACATCTCGCCGGCGGTCGCCGACGAGCTGCACCTCGATGCCGACACCGAAGGCGTGGTCGTGCTCGAGCCGGGCGACGGCACCACGGCCGCCAATGTCGGCTTTCAGAAGGGCGACGTGATCATGGCCGTCAACAATCAGAAGATCGCCAAGACCGTTGATCTCGACAAGGCCGCGCGCGAGACCGCCCGCGTCTGGCGCATCACCGTGCTGCGCGGCGGCCAGCAGATCAACGTCACGCTCGGCGGATGAGTCCGAAGCGCCCCCAGCAGGGAGGGCCGAGCCTCTTCGCCGCGGCGGGGATGGAGCAGGATGCGCCGCGTCCGCTGCCGGAGCGGCTGCGTCCGCACCAGCTATCCGACGTGGTCGGACAGGACCACATCCTCGGCCCCGACGGCGCGCTGACGCGGATGCTGGAGACGCGCACCTTGGGCTCGCTGATCTTCTGGGGCCCGCCGGGCACCGGCAAGACCACGGTGGCGCGGCTCCTGGCTGACGCCACCGAGCTGCATTTCGAGCAGATCTCGGCGGTGTTCTCCGGCGTTGCCGATCTGAAGAAGGTGTTCGATGCGGCGCGCGCCCGCCGCGAGACCGGGCAGGGCACCCTTCTGTTCGTCGACGAGGTGCACAGGTTCAACCGCGCGCAGCAGGATTCCTTCCTGCCGGTGATGGAGGACGGCACCGTCGTGCTGGTCGGCGCGACCACGGAGAATCCCTCCTTCGAGCTTAACGCCGCGCTGCTGTCGCGCGCGCGTGTGCTGGTGTTCCACTCGCTCGACACTGCGGCAATCGAGAAGCTCTATGCCCACGCGGAAGCGGCCGAGGGCCGCGAGCTGCCGCTCGATGACGAGGCGCGCGCCGTGCTGATCCGCATGGCCGATGGCGACGGTCGCGCCGCGCTGACGCTCGCCGAGGAGGTCTGGCGCTCCGCCCGCAAGAACGAGATCTTCAACGCCGTGCAGCTGCAGGACATCCTGCAGCGCCGCGCGCCGATCTACGACAAGTCGGCCGACGGCCACTACAACCCGATCTCGGCCATGCATAAATCGGTGCGCGGCTCCGATCCCGATGCAGCTCTCTATTACTTCGCGCGCATGCTCGATGCCGGCGAGGACCCGCTGTTTCTCGCACGTCGCATCGTCCGCATGGCGGTGGAGGACATCGGGCTCGCTGATCCCCAGGCGCTGGTGATCGCCAACGCCGCCAAGGATGCCTATGATTTCCTCGGCTCCCCCGAAGGCGAGCTCGCGATCGCGCAGGCCGTGATCTATGTCGCGACCGCGCCGAAGTCGAATGCCGCCTACAAGGCATTCGGCGCCGCCAAGCGGGTGGCGAAGGAGGGCGGCTCGCTGCTGCCGCCCAAGCACATCCTCAACGCGCCGACCAAGCTGATGCAGGGCGAGGGCTACGGCGCCGGCTATCAGTACGACCACGACGTGCCGGACGCGTTCTCCGGCCAGGACTATTTCCCCGAAGCCCTCGGCCGCCAGCAGTTCTACGACCCGCCCGAACGCGGCTTCGAGCGCGAGATCAGGAAGCGGCTGGATTATTGGGCGAAGCTGCGGAAGGAGCGGGGCGGGTAGGCGGTGGCCCCTATGCTAGAGCTTGCTCGGTGCACCTCGTCCCGCTTGCGGGGCCGCGACGAGCTTCGCTCGCGCTGAGAGCTCGGATTGCATCGACAGATGCAATCCGGGTGAGGGGGTACAGGTCTGTCCGCTCACACTT
>JBARNF010000447.1:0-2977 GCA_049802835.1 Bradyrhizobium sp. | reverse complement strand
GGCATCACGCGGGCGCACGACCGGCTCGCTCTCGATGCGCCGCCGTTCGAGCTGCGGGCGCGGACGGGGGTGCCGGAGATCGTGGCCGGGCCGCGCATCGGCATCACGCGGGCCGCCGAGCAGCCCTGGCGCTATGGGCTGAAGGGCTCGCCCTTCCTCAGCCGGCCGTTCCGGCCGTGACCCGGACCAGGCTCACGCCACGGGAACGGGAAACAGCTCGTCCACGCTCGCCGCGCGCGGGGCAAGACCCTGCTCGTGCACGTAGCGGCCGATCGCCTCGAATGTCGGCCGGTTCGGCTCGACGCCGTACGCCCAAAAGTCTTTGCCGAACACGCGCCAGCTCTCCTCAACGTGGTCGAGCAGGAAGGGCAGCGCGACGCGCAGCGCGTCGGTGTCATAGAGCCCGTTCACGGCGAGGTCGCGCGCCGCCGAGAAGGCGCGGTACATGCTCTGGGCGACCCAGGGATGCTCGCGATGCACGTCCTTGCGCACCACCACGACGTGCATGATCGGGAAGATGCCGGTGCGGCGATAGTAATCCTGCTCGGCCGCCTTGAAGTCGGGGAACAGGCGGGCGATGCGTGGCGAGCCGTTCAGGAACATCGCGGGGAGATAGACCGAGAACAGGGCGTCGAGCTCGCCCGCCTCCAGCATCGCTTCCAGGGTCTGGCCCTCGCGGACGAATTCGAGCTGGATGTCCTTGGGCAGGTCGAGCGGGATCAGCGGGCGCTCGGCCGGCTCGGTGAGGCCGCCGATGAACCAGTGCATGTCCTTGGCCGCCACCCCGTATTCGTGCTGCATCATCCCCTTCATGAACACCACGGCGGTGGCGCCGTACTGCATGGTGCCCACCCGCTTGCCCTTGAGGTCGGCCGGCGTCTTGATGCCGGAATCGGTGCGGACATAGATGCAGGAGTGGCGGAAGATCTTCGACAGCGCCACCGGAATGGCGACGAACGGGCAGGCGCCGCGCGCCGTGAGGCCGGTATAGGAGGCGAGCGAGAGCTCGGAGACGTGGAACTCCTGGCTGTCGAGCATGCGCGCAAAGGTGTGCCGCGGCCGCAGCACCTTGATGTCGAGATCGATGCCCTCGGGCTTCACCCGTCCGTCCATCAGCGGGCGGGTGCGGTCATAGTCCCAGCAGGCGAGCGTGAGCTTGAGGTCGGCCATGGATACTCTCGTTTCGTCGCTATCGCGGTCAAAGCGGTTGAACGGACAATCGCTACGGCTTAACGGGGATAGTCCGGGCCCACAAGCAGGGGCCGGCAACCGGCCCACGCGCGGCGATGGGCGCAGAGAGAGACACGATCGGGGAATGGATGGCGTCGCAACTTGAACCTCAACGCGTCGGTCCCGGCGTCTTCGCCGCCGGGTTCGCCGTCTGGGCCGCCGCGGCCGCCGTGTTCTTCCGCCATCCGTTGATATCGTCCTTCGCCACCGTCCTCGGCGACCAGTTCGATGGACGGATGAACCTGTATCTGCACGAGCACCTGTTCCGCGCGCTGCAGGGAAAGGCGCAATTCCTCTCCCCCGGGATCTTCTATCCGCAGCCGCACGTGCTCGGCTTCAGCGACGGCTTCCTGCTGGACACGATCCCCTATTCGCTCGTGCGCCTCACCGGGATCGACGCATTCCTCGCCTTCCAGCTCGTGACGATCGCCCTCTCCCTCGTATGCTTCGCCGCGAGCCTCGTCGTAGGCGTGCGCTACCTCAAGCTCCGCCCGGCCCTCGCCATCGCCGCCGCCGTGCTCGTCACGTTTCCCAACAACCTGTACCTCAAGGCAGGCGGGCACCTGCAGTTCTTCGCGCTCTATTACATTCCGCCCATCGTCCTGCTCGCGCTGTGGGGCCTGGAGGACTTTCCGCGCGTCACCATGCGCGCGCTTGTTCGCATCGCGGCGGCCGCGCTGCTGTTCGCCCTGCTGTTCGCGACGGCCTATTATGTGGCCTGGCTGTTCGCGCTCACGCTGCTGATCGCCGCCTGCGCGGCCGCGATCCTGTTGCGGCGCGACGTGGTCGCCTTCACCCGCGCCCACAGGAAGCCCATCGCCATCATGCTCGCGGTCGCCGGCGCCGCCTTCGCCGTCGGCCTCGTGCCCTTCGCACTGATCTACGGGCCCGTGCTTCCGATCGTCTCGGGGCGCTCGTTCTGGGAATACCGGCTCTATGCCCCGCTCCCCAAGGACATGATCAATGTCGGTACGGGGAACCTGGTGTGGGGGTGGCTGATGGAGCGCCTCCTCAGCGAGCGCGGCGGTGAGTTCAACGTCGCCGTCACGCCCGGGATGACGGCCATCCTGCTGGTGCTGGCCCTGAGGCTGCGCGCGCAGGGCACGCAGGGCGCGATGGCCTGGCAGCGCCTGCTCGTCGTCACCTGCATCGTCGTCTGGTTCATGGCCTGGGTGCTCACGGTGCGGATCGGAAACGTGAGCGGCTTCCGCATCCTGTTTCAGCTGGTGCCGGGGGCGACCGCGATCCGCGTCGGAGGACGCATTCAGCTCCTCGTCAACGCCTGGGTGGTGGTCGGGCTGACGCTCGTGCTGGAGCGGTGGCTTGCGTCTGCGCCGGTCCACCTGCTGCGCGGACGGCAGCTCATCGCGGCCGCTTTGGTCGCGTTCTGCCTGATCGAGCAGATCGGCGTCATGAACAACGCCAACATGCAGCGCGCCCGCGATCTCGCCATCCTCGCCGCCGTGCCCGAGCCGCCACGGGACTGCCGCGCCTTCCTGATCGACCGGCCGCTGCAGAACAGCATCATCGATAATCTGGGCGATGCGGCCGACGCCATGTGGATCGCGCACAAGACCGGATTGCCGACGCTCAACGGCCAGAGCGGCTGGTTCCCGACCGGCTGGAAGCTGATCGAGCCGACGGTCGATTACGAAAGCGCAGCGCGCGCGTGGATCGCGCAGACCGGGCTCAAGGAGCAGGTCTGCCTGTATGACCGGCCGTCACGGACGTGGACGAAGTTCAGTCC
>JBARNF010000446.1:0-2370 GCA_049802835.1 Bradyrhizobium sp. | reverse complement strand
TCAAACGAAGTGCCACGCGAACCGATCGCCGTCGCGGCTGATGCGCCCCACCGAGGACTCGGCGAAGTGGGTGGTGAACACGAGCGAGCCGGTCTCCGCGGCGTGGTCCATCGCCCATCGGCGCGAGCGCTGCGCCGCCTCCGGGAATTCGCAGTAGACCGAGTTCCAATCCGGGCGTGCGACCTGCAGGGGATGATGCATGACGTCGCCCCAGAACAGCGCGCGCTCGCCGCCCGAGGTGAAGCTGATGCAGGCGTGATCGATGCTGTGACCGGGACTCGGCAGGAAGCGGAAGCCGTCGGCGACCTCCGAGCCGTCGACCAGGATCTGCCGCGCAAGGCCGGCTTCGACGATCGGCCGCACGCTATCTTCGTAGACCCCTTCCAGCGGCGGATGGGCCATTGGGCCGAGCCTGGCCGCATCTCTGATCGCGGCACCTGAGCCATCGCCAGCCGATAGTGCCGCCAGATAGGCGCGCTCGCGACCGGAAAAGACATACTCAGCATTCGGAAACGCCGGCACCCAACGTCCGTCGACGAGGTGCGTGTTCCAGCCGACGTGATCGGCGTGCAAGTGCGTCATCAACACGAGATCGACATCTTCGGGACCGACGCCGGCGGCCCGCAGCCGGTCGAGGAACGGCTCGTTCAAGCGGTGCAGGACCGCCGCGCCCGGCCGCTCTTTGTCATTGCCCGTGGCCGTGTCGATCAGGATCACCCGCTCGGGCGTCCGCACCAGCCAGCTATGGATGCTCAGGCGCAACGATCCCGTCCGCGGATCGACTGATCCCGGCCCAAACGCGCCGCGTTCCCGGGCGATGCCGTCGGGGTCGATGCCCGGAAAAAGAAATTCGCCTTCGACCGCATCAAGGCCGATCTCGAAGATCTTGGTGACGGTGGCGTCGCCGACGCGATAGGTCGTGATGTCCTGCATGTTTGGCTGCCTCGATCCGAACGATGACCTTGTCTCGGCCGAGATCTACGACTAGGTCATACATTCCTCAAATCGATCCAACTCATGCAGTCCATCGACCATTTCGATCTTCGCTCCTTCGACCTGAACCTGCTGGTCGCATTCGACGCGCTGATGCAGGAGCGCAGCGTGACGCGCGCAGCCGCGCGCCTGAAGGTGGGGCAGCCGGCGATGAGCCACACCCTGTCGACGCTGCGCGTGCTGCTGCAGGATGAGCTGTTCGTCCGCGTCGGCACCGTCATGCAGCCGACCCCGCGGGCCGCGGTGCTTGCAGGGCCGGTTCGAGCTGCGCTGGGGCAGATGCAGGCCGCGCTGCACGCCGCGCCGGAGTTCGACCCGGCGACCGAGCAGCGCACCGTCCGTTTCGGCTTTTCCAGCGAGGTGGAGCTGCTGCTGATCCCCGAGCTCACAGCGGTGCTCCGTCGATCGGCGCCGGGGTTGCGGCTTCTCAGCCGGCCGACGGAGCGCAACGAGGTGCATCGGCTGCTCGACGAGGGAGCGCTGGATGTCGCGGTCGGCTGCTTCGAGGCCGTCGCGCAGCGGCACCGGTCGCAATTCCTGTTCGAGCAGGCTCTGAGCTGCGTCTACAATCCAAAGCGCATATCCGTGAAAACGCCGATCAGCCTTGCCGACTATCTGTCGCTCCCGCACGCGCTGGTGACGCTGACCAACAGCCTGCAGGGCTGCCTGGAGGCGGCGCTGGATGAGATCGAGACCGAACTCAACGTGGTCTCGGCCTCCTCGGAATTCCTGAGCGTGTTGGCGACCGTAGCCGCTTCGCCCGTGATCACGACGATACCGACCCGGATGGCGAGGCTCTACGGGCCGCGCTTCGGGCTGGCGCTGTGTCCCACACCGTTGAAGCTGCGGCTGCCGGCAGTCTCCATGGTGTGGCCGCTGCAGCTCGATCGTGATGCAGCCTCGGTCTGGCTGAGGAACACGGTGGCGGATATCCTGCACACGACCGAGCGCGCCGCCTGTCGCGCCGCTGCTGGATAGCACGTCGAGATGAGCACTCTGCATCACATCATCTCCGGCCGCGCGCGGCTCGCAGCCGACGTGGCGGGCCGTGGTGATCCCGTCGTGTTCCTGCATGCCGCCGTGTTCGACCGCACCATGTGGCGCGCGCAGATGGTCGGCGTAGCGAAGACCCACAAGGTCATCGCCTATGACCGGCGCGGCTTCGGCGAGACGATCGCTGATGAGGAAGGTCATTCCCCGGTCGCCGATCTGCTTGCCATCGTCGATGCGTTCGCCGGGGACCGGCCGGCGACGCTGGTCGCGTGCTCGCAGGGCGGCCGCATCGCGTTCGATTTCGCGCTTCGCCATCCCTCGCGAGTCGACGCGCTCGTGCTGATCGCGCCATCCGTCAGCGGCGCGCCGGAGCCGGTGTACCCG